>DASWZM010000273.1:0-26167 GCA_036404455.1 Occallatibacter sp.
AGGTTGCAGGTGATCAGCACCCAGTAGGACCACCCCATGGGCCCGAACATGCGATTCCAAAACATGAAGGCTTCCCAGTGCGAGGCCGAGTACCAGCTCATGAAGGCTTCCATCCCGTACCCGTAAGCCACAATGAACCCCGTCGCCAGCATCACCTTCCCCATGTTGTCGATATGCCGCTCGGTGACCAGGCCTTCCAGGTGATAGAACTTGCGCAGTGGAATCGCCAGCGTCAGCACCATCGCAAAGCCTGAATAAATCGCGCCGGCCACAAAGTACGGCGGGAAAATGGTCGTATGCCAGCCCGGCAGAACCGCCACCGCGAAGTCGAAGCTGATCACGGTGTGTACTGAGAGAACCAGCGGCGTGGCCAACCCGGACAACAGCAGGGCCGCCGTCTCGTAGCGCATCCAGTGGCGCACCGATCCCCGCCAGCCAAGCGACATGATGCCATAGAAATACTGGCCGATTTTGGACTTCGAGCGGTCGCGGAACGTGCCCAGGTCCGGCACCATGCCCACGTACCAGAACACCACCGAGATGGTCGCATACGTCGACACCGCAAACACGTCCCACACCAGCGGCGACCGGAACTGCGGCCACACGGTCATCGTGAGGGGAACCGGCAGCATCCAGTAAGCCAGCCAGGGACGGCCGGTGTGAATCAGCGGGAACATGCCGGCGCATACCACCGCGAAGATGGTCATGGCTTCGGCAAAGCGGCTGATCGAATTCCGCCAGCCCTGCTTGAACAACAGCAGAATCGCCGAGATCAGCGTCCCCGCATGCCCTATGCCGATCCACCATACGAAATTGATGATCGCAAAGCCCCACGCCACCGGCTGCGTAATGGCCCAGATGCCGGTGCCCTTGAGGAACAGCCACGTCAGGGCAACCATCAGCACGGTCGCGCCCCCGCCGGCCACGCTGAAAATGGCGAACCAGCCCAGCGGCGTATACGGCGTCAGCACAATCCCCGCGATCTTCTCGGTGATCGACTTGAACGTCTGCCCCGGCGCAATCACCCGGTATTCTCCCGTCGCCGGGTCGATCTCGGGGTCCCTCGGTTTCAGGTCCGTGGTTCCCATTGGCCCTCTCAACCCTTCGCCGGCAGGTGTTCCGCCGGCGCTTCTTCGAGTTCTTCATTCAAATTCAATACCGCGGCCACATACTTCGTCCGCGGACGCGTGTTCTGATCGGCAAGCACCTGGTAGCTGCGCCCGTCGGCTTGCAGCCTGGCCACCCGGCTCTGCTTGTCGTTGATGTTGCCGAAGGTAATTGCCGACGCCGGGCAGGCCTGCTGACACGCGGTCACAATCTCGCCGTCTTGAATCGCGCGATTATCCTTGTCGGCCTCGATCTTCGCTGCCGAAATCCGCTGCACGCAATAGCTGCACTTCTCCATCACGCCGCGCGACCGCACCGATACGTCGGGGTTGCGCAGCAGCTTCAAACTCTCCGTCTCGTAATCGGAATACAGCAGGAAGTTGAAGCGCCGCACCTTGTAGGGGCAGTTGTTCGAGCAATAGCGCGTCCCCACGCAGCGGTTGTACGCCATCATGTTCAACCCCTCCGGCGTGTGCACCGTCGCGCCCACCGGGCAAACCTGCTCGCAGGGAGCGTTCTCGCAGTGTTGGCAGGTCATGGGCTGGAAGTGTGCCCGCGGCGCCGACAGATCGCCTTCAAAATAAGTGTCGATGCGCAGCCACTGCATGTTGCGCCCGATCCTAACCTGCTGCTTGCCCACCACCGCGATGTTGTTCTCCGCATAACAGCTCACAATGCACGCATTGCAGCCCGTGCAGCTGTTCATGTCGATCGACATGCCCCAGGCATTGTCCTTGTACTCCCAGTTGGGGAAGAGCGAGTTGCCCTTGTCCGTCGTTGTGTGGGTCTCGCCCTCGTTGGCAAACCCCGGATTGGCCTTGAACTCGGCCAGCGTCGCGTAGCGAATGATCCCGCGCTCGCTGATTGCCTCGTCGGCTTCGAGCGAATTGTTGCCGGTGCCCTGCTCGCCGAACCGTTTTCCCCGGTGATCCTGGAAGTGGCTCTTGGTCACCGCCACGCCCCACTTGCCGTCCACCTTCTTGATCGACCCCGTGGCGTAAAACGGCGCGTCCGTGGTCCGAATCAGATAAGCGTTGAACCCCGCGCCCGAGCCCACGCGCCCCGCAAACTCGCGCCCATAGCCCAGGTGCACCGTCACCGAATTATCCGGATGCCCCGGAACCACAATCACCGGCGCCTTCACCTTGCGTCCAGCAACCGTCAGCTCGACGATGTCGTCTTCTTCGAGATTCCGCTTGGTCAGCGTCGCGCCTGAAACCAGCGCCGCATTGTCCCAGCTAAGGCTTGTCACCGGCTTGGGCAACTCCTGCAGCCAGCCGACGTTCGACCAGCGTCCGTCGTAAATATTCGGGTCTGGCCGGAAGATGATCTCCAGCGCGTCCTTCGAGGCAGGCGCGGGAACTGTGCCCTTGAAACCCGCATCCACGCTGGCCTTCGCCGCCTTATCGAACGCGGTACCGTCAACCCATCCCTGATGCAGCGCCTTGCGCCAGCCCGTCTCGAAGTCGCCCTTGATCAGCGGCTTCGATGTCTCGCGGACCGCATCATACGGGCTCATCATGGGCTCGTTGAGCAGCGCCTGGAGTACGTGGTGCGCGGTCTTGCCGCCATAGAGCGGATCGATCATCGGCTGCACGATCGAAACCGTCCCGTCGTAAGCCCGCGCGTCGGACCACGACTCCAGAAAATGCGCCGCCGGAATGTGCCAGTGCGCAATCTGCCCCGTCTCGTCCAGATGCGAGCCCAGGTGCACAGTCGTCTTCGCTTTGTCGAAAGCCGCGGCGAACTCCAGATCGGCGGGTGCGGAGTAGATGGGGTTGGCGTTCAGAATCACCAGCCAATCCACCTTGCCCGCGTTCAGATCTGCGACGAGAGCCTTCAAGTCCATGACCTGGCTCTTGGCTGGATACGGGTTCACCGGTTCCGGTGCAACAAAGACCGTCTTTCCCAGATTGCCCAGGGCGTTGTTGATGGCCAGCGCCAGCGTCGCTACCGAGGGATCCTGATAGAGCCCCGGAATCACCGCGCTCTTGCCGGCACTGGCCTTCAAATCCTTCGCCAGGGCGGCCAGAAACTTCTGCTGCTCATCGGTCCAAGCATAGGCCGGAGACTCTGGACCTGGAACTCCCACAGCCTTGGCCAGCTCCGCCGCAAACGCCGGAATCTCGCTCGCCCGCAGTCCCAGCCGATGCTCAGCCTTCAGACCCGTCGTCGTCGGCGTGGATTCGATCGAATACAGCCGGTTCAGCTTCTCCGGATCTTTGCGCCGCGCCGCATAGTCGCCCACAAGCTTGTGGAAGCCTGGGAATGTCGCACCCGAAAGAAAATCCGCATCCAGCGAAACAATCACGTCGGCTTCGGTGAGCACATACTGAATGCCTGGCGCGTTCTCCCCCCACGTTTGAGCCAGAGTGGGTTCATACTGCACCAGCCCAAGTTTCGGATACGCCGCCGCAACCGCCTTCCACTGCCGCGCCAGCGTGGGCGAGGTAATGGTCGAGGTCAGGAAGTAAATCCCCGTCCCATCCTTCGAGCCCGCCACCTTCAAGCGCAGCTCCTGCGCAAACTCCGCCCACTCGCGGTTCTCGCCGCGATAGGTCACATGCTGCGAGCGGTCCGGATCGTAGAGGTCCAGCAGCGTCCCCTGCGTAAACGGGTCCGACGACCCCTGGTTATAAGGATGCTCCGGGTTGCCGTCCACCTTGATGGGCCGGAACTGGTCGCTCTTCACCAGCAGTGGCACCGCGCCGGTCACAAACGGATGCGCCGTCGCAAAGTACATCGGCTTGCCGAGAATCAAATCTTCCGGCTGCTTCACGTACGCATAAATCGGCTCGTCGGGCTGCTTGGTGCATCCGGCCAGCCCCGCCAGCGCCAGCGAAGCCCCCATCAACTTCATGAACCCACGCCGCGAAACCGGGTCCACCCACTCCTGCGCCGCCGATGGAAACTCCTTCTCCACCGCCGCCTGAAACTCCGCCGTATCGGCCAGTTCGTCCACCGATCGCCAATACCGGGGCCCCCGCAGACTGGTCTCTGTCTGCGGGGTGGAGTTCCGGGGCCCCCGCAGACTGGTCTCTGTCTGCGGGGTGGAGTTCCGAGGCCCCCGCAGACTGGTCTCTGTCTGCGGGGTGGAGTATCTCTTGCCCCTCACGTCCTTCAACTCATTACGCACTTCAGCCAGAGTCAACGGACCAGCATCGGCAGAACTGAGCTTTGTATCAGGGCACGACTTCAGTCGTGCCGAATCGGCCTCGGAAAGATCGCGGGCTTTAGCCCCTGCGGTATGCTCTTCGCGGATTTCACCCACGCTTCCGCCACTTGCTGAACCCTCAGCGCCGGTCATGCTTTTGATCTCATCCATTCGTTGCTCGTTCATCGGTGGCAGACCTCGCAGCTGGTCAGATCTTTCGGGTTGCGAATCTTGTAATGATCCAAAAGAAAGTGCCCCAGCTCGTCCTGGCTGGTGAACTTCTTGTACACCGGAGCAACCGGCAGCGCAGCCGCCGCTACATCGCCCGCCAGCCCATGTACACCGCCCAACGGCACTTCGAGCGATGCCACTTCCGCTCCAGCGCCGCTCGGGTCCTTGGTCGTGCAGCTCACGCTCTGCGCCGTAGGCACGCCCGTCTTCTCATCGCCCCCCGCGCACCACACCGGCCGGTCCTCGGCCGGCGACTCCCAGGCCATGTTGTAAATCTCGCTCGTCGGCCGCAGATTCTTCGCCGGATTCCTGTGGCAGTTCAAGCACCACTCCATCTGCAGCGTGTTCTGCGCATACATCAGCGGCATCTGGTCCACACGCCCGTGGCAGCTCGCGCACCCCAGCCCCTTGTTCACGTGAATCTCGTGGCTGAAGTACACAAAATCCGGCAGATCGTGAACCTTGGTCCACACCAGCGACTCGCCCGTCGCCCAGCTTGAACGCACCGGCTCCAGCAGTTGCGCGTTGGTCCAGATTTGTGCGTGGCAGTTGATGCAGGTCTTCGTAGGCGGGATTCCAGCGTAGCTCGACTTTTCCACAGTCACGTGACAGTACTGACATTGCAGTCCCAGTCCCTGTACGTGATGTTTGTGGCTGAAGGGCACGGGCTGGTCCGGCCGCTGGCCCTGCCGCGTCACCCAGGGCGAGCGCTGTAGCTGGTCAAGCGTGACCCCCAGGGCGATCAAGATCAGCCCCGTCAACACCAGGCTCGCGCGAGCCAGAGCATTGGAGCTGCGGTCAAATATCTGCGCCATGAATGCTTTCCCTGCTAATTTTCGTTTTGAATGTGCGCGCAGTGCTGGCGGTCACACATGTTGTGTACAAGATTGATTCTTGGGCAAAACTCACCTGAGAGGTGGAGAACCCCGAAAAACCAATATAGCAGCCGGAGACCGTTGCGCAAGAGGACCGCACCGCAAAATTTCAAAAAAGTTCACTTCGGTTCAGTTTTGTAATCCACTGAAAAGAAAACCGCTTGTGATAAGCATGATCGGAGGCTACAAACCACCTTGCCCCTGGCGGCGTGCGTACCAGAGACTGGGATTTTCCGACCCCCAAAACCTATCATGCCCTTTCTGGACTTCGCCAGTCCAAAATGAAAAACTCACCCCGCAATCAAATCCGCTCACACCCTCCAGAACGCCATCAACAACCCGCCGGCCACAATCAGCGCCCCGCCCGCGTAAATCGGCGTTGTCGGCGACTGCCCGAGCCGCACCCTGTTCAGCAGTTGCGCCATCAGAAAAAACAGCACCGCGTACACCCCCCAGCAGCTTGCCCGATTCCTGACGCTGGGTGATCTGCGCATGTTGAGCCTGCTCAACACTGCTCCTCCTTGCGTGAATCTCCGTAGGTCTCAGCAAAGGAGCCATCCGGCGATGTCGGCGGCCAGCCGATCATCACCAGAAATACATCGAGTACGAATAGCGCGATCGCAACGTCGTTGAAAAGTGTCGCCTGGCGAAAATCCGGCCAGAGCTGGTTGGCAGCCCAGAAGAGAAAGGCTACGGCCAGCAGGATCGCCTTGGCGAATTCCCTGCGCGCAGGGCGATGCGCGATTTGGTAGACGAGGTATGAAACTGCGATCATGGCCAGTGAAATAGACGCGAGAAAGTCATGGCTTCCGGCGGGAAACAGCTTCGGAAAGGCGTCCCAAACGAACAGCACTCCGACGTCTGCAAGCGTGACCACACCGAGGATTACAGGAAGGGCCCTATGGGTCCGGTCAAGACGACTGTACATAGGCCATTATTGACCGCCCCTCGAAAAGAAACCGTAAGGGCTTTAACGGCCGCCTCGATCAGGGCGCACAATGGATGAGCCGCGAACGCGCCCGTCCGCTCGAATCCTGACAACCAGATGCTTTAGAATTCATAAAGGCTCCACCGTCGGCAGCTCTCAGTCACAAAACATCTCGCATTGCGGACCCCCTCTGGCAGATTTGGGCCCGGAAGGCGGCTGTCCACCGATTGGAACGAGCCGGGGTCCCGACGGACGGATTCATGTAGGTGGGGTGGAAAGCTTGCAAAAGGAGAGGCTATGAAATTCGCCGGATTGCTGGTCATGCCAGCCGGATTCTTTCTCTCCATAGCCGCCGTCGTCCTCTTCCCCGCGCCGGCCCCGCGCGCCGCCTTCGTCCTCTGCGGCCTCGCCGTCGAGGCCCTCGGCCTGGTCGTCGCCGTCCGCGGCCACATGGAAGCCCGTGGAGAAACCCGCCCATGACTCCCATCGCGCCCTCGACCCCCGCCATCAGCGAAGCCGCCTTCGCGCTCACCCTCGCGCTGCTGCTTCTCGCCCCGCTGGCCATCGCCGGCGTAGCCCTCATCAACACCGGTCTCGGCCGCTCCCGCTCCGCCGCCCAGTCGCTCCTCGGCAACCTCGCCATTGTCGCCGTAACCGCCATCGCCTTTGCCCTGGTCGGCGCAACCCTCACCGGCAACCTTTCCGGCACGCCCGGCGGCGCCGCCCACATCTTTCACCTCGCCGGCAAGCCCTGGAACTGGCTCGGCGCCGGTCCGCTTTTCCTTGGTGGTTTTGCAGCCGCCCCGCCCCAATCCCAGCTCGCCCTGCTCTTTGAATTCCTCGCCGTTGCCCTCGCCGCGCTCATCCCCTGGGGCTCCGGAGCCGATCGCCTCCGCCTCACCGCCGGCTGCGCCATCGCCGCGGTCCTTGCCGCCCTCGTCTTTCCGCTCCTCGCCCATTGGATTTGGGCCGGCGGGTGGCTCTCTCAACTCGGCGTCAACTTCTCCCTCGGCGCGGGCTTTCTCGACCCCGGCGGCGCGGCCACCGTCCACATCCTCGGGGGCTTGAGCGCCCTCGCCGTCGTCTGGATCGCCGGACCCCGCAAAGGCAAGTTCCCCAAGGAAGGCTTCGCCACCGCCATGCCCGGCCACAACGCCGTCTACATCCTCTTTGGCTGTCTCCTGGCGCTGGCCGGATGGCTAGCCTTCAACGTCGCCGGCGCCGTTCTCTGGCTTCAAGCGCCCTTCGCCGCTCTCCCGGTCACCGCCCTCAACACCCTGCTCTCCGCCTCTGCCGCCGTCGCCGCCACCTTCGCAGTCACCCGCATCCGTTTCGGCAAGCCCGACGCCAGCCTCTGCGCCAACGGCTGGCTTGCCGGCCTGGTCGCCTCCAGCGCCGCCGCGGCCATCGTCGCGCCGATTCAGGCCCTCGTCATCGGCCTCATTGCCGGCGTCATCACCCCGCTCCTGGTCGAACTCCTCGAACTCGCGGTCGCCATCGACGATCCCTCCGGCGCCATCGCCGTCCACGCCGCCGGCGGCCTCTGGGGACTCATCGCCGCCGCCATCTTCGCTGCGCAGGCCGGTCAGTTTCTCGCTCAACTGATCGGCATCGCCACCCTCCTCGGCCTCGTGCTGCCTCTCGTCTACCTGCTCTTCTCGCTCCTCAACCGCATCGTTCCCTTCCGTGTAGACCCCGACGGCGAGCGCATCGGCATGGACCTCCACGAACTAGGCGGCGGCGCCTACCCCGAATTCGTCATTCACCGCGACGATTCCTACCGCTGATGGTCTCCGGGATTCGTCGCCAAGGTACAGCATCTCCTCAACCCAGTTATCCATAAATGTGTAATCTGTCTCCAGGACAAACATCACATGGGAATCTTGAGCCACCTTTTCTACCCTTGGGGCTTCCTGCTCCAGGGACTGGCGATCATCCACTTCATCCGGCGGCGCCCAGACACCTATTGGATTTTCATCATCCTGTTTCTCGGACCGCTCGGCGCGCTCATCTATCTCTGTGTTGAGGCGCTTCCCGACGTTGGACTCGTGGGCCAGTCCTTCAAGGTTTTTCCGCGCCGCAAGCGCATTGGCCAACTCGAAATTGCGATACGAGACAATCCATCCGCGGGGAATTACGAAGAACTCGGCAACCTTTACATGGACGACGGCAGCTTCCAGTTAGCCAGAGCAGCGTTCGATAAAGCTATTGCCGCCCGCGCCGATACGTTGGACACCTTTTACCGCCGCGGCGTTTGCGCACTCCAGTTAGGCGATTTCGCTGCCGCGATACCCGACCTGGAACGAGCGGTCGGCAAAGAATCCGACTACGATTTCCATCGCGCCGCTGGACTCCTCGCCCAGGCCTACGCGCGCACCGGACAAAAGGAAAAAGCCGAGGCGCTGTTCCGCCAGGTAACGGTCCTTTCGACATTGTCGGAGACATACCTGAATTTTGCAGATTTGCTGGCGTCCCAGGGACGCAACGCCGAAGCCCGCCAATGGGCTCGCAAAGTCCTCGACAAGGAGCCCACGATGCCCGGCTACCTGCGCCGCCGCGAGCGCCCGTGGTTCCGTCGCGCAAATGCGCTGCTGAAGCGCCTGCCCGCCTGAAAACCTCGCCAACCCGCTGCCTTGCCGGCCCGCTGACTTGCTGACTTGCTGACTTGTCAACCCGCCAACCCGCCGCCTTCTTCACCGTCTCGCCAGCGCCATCATCAGCCCAAAGATCAAAATCGGCACCAGCGCCAGCCCCGCGTACAGCAGCATCTTCCGCGCCCCCGGCATCCGCAGCCTACCCAAAACCGGCCGCCGTTCCCTGTCCTCAACGCCCACCTGTTCCTGGTGCTCCAGCTCCCACGCCATCTCGCTGGCCGTCTGATACCGGTGCCGCGGTTCCCGCTCCAGCGCCCGATTCAGAATTTCCTCCAGCTCCGGCGAAATCTCCGCCCGCAGTGTCCGCGCCGGCCTCGGGTCGTGCAGCACCCGCTCATTCATCACCGCCAGCGGATTCGGCCCGCTGAACGGCGGCTCGCCGGTCAACATCTCGTACAGCATCACGCCCAGCGAGTAGATATCGCTCCTCTGGTCTCCGCGCTGCCCCTTCACCTGTTCCGGGGAGATGTAATCCGGCGTTCCCAGCGTCGCCGACATATCCACAAACGTGATCCGCCGCGCGTCCTCTTTCATCGCAATCCCGAAGTCGATCAGCTTGATCCGGTCCTCGTCGTCCACCATGATGTTTTCCGGCTTCAGGTCGCGGTGTACTACGCCGTGCTTGTGCATCGTGTCCAGCGCGTCGCAGATCTGCAACGCAAAATTCGTCGCACGCTCGATCGGCAGCTTGCGTTCCTGGCCCATGAATTCGTTCAGAATCGACCTCAGCAGCCGCCCGTCCACCCACTCGATCACCATGTAAAGCCGGCTGCGCTCTTCCCCGTCAAACGTCTTCACCACGCCGGGGTGGTCCAGCTCCTGCCCAATCTCCTGCTCCCGCCTGAACCGCTCCACCAGAACCGGATCGGCCTCCATCTCCGCATGCGGAACCTTGATGGCCACCCGCTTGCCGCCCCTAAGGTCCGTCGCCTTGAACAGCGTCGACATGCCGCTGCGCGCCACGGTCGCATCCAGGCGGTAGTGGTCCAGCGTATCTCCGGCTTCCAGTGTGGTCATGAGCGCGTACTGCATAACACTCTAATTCTTTCACCCAAATCGTAAGAAAACCCTCAAGGAAATCGAAAGGAAATACGACGAACATGCGCCGCCAACCCACCACAAACAACGCCCGCTCGGCGCTCGCCGAGTATACTTGTGTAAGGATCCACCATGTTCCGGTCTCTTCGATTTCTTGCCGCCTGCCTCGCGCTCGCCTGGGCCTTAGCGCCAGGTGCGATTCACACTGCCGCGGCCAAGTCCAACCGCGCCCAGCCGGAACTCCCGCCCACCCACATTCAGGAAACCGGCTTTCTCAATCGCAAGTTCGAGCTCCACGGCGCCACTTACCGTTTCCAGGTCTATCTCCCCGAAGAATGGCGCCGCGACGACCACAAGCAATGGCCCATCATCCTCTTCCTCCACGGTCGCGGCGAGCGAGGTTCCGAAGGCATGTGGCAGACCCAGGTCGGCCTTCCGCAGGCAGTCCGCGACCACCCCGAGCGCTGGCCCTTCATCATCGTCATGCCCCAGTGTCCGCTGCCCAACTACTGGACTGACCCCGACATGCTGGCCATGGCCATGGCTGCCCTCGACCAGGAGACGGCTGAATTCCACGCCGACCCCGACCGCACCTATCTCACCGGCCTCTCGTTGGGCGGATACGGCGCATGGGAGCTGGCGCGCCTCTATCCCCATCGCTGGGCAGCGCTGGCCATTGCCGCAAGCGGCATCTTCTGGAGCTACGCCCCGGAGCGCTGGCAGGAGGTCTCCACCCTCCCCGCCGAGTACGCCCAGGCGCTTGGCCGCACTCCGGTCTGGCTCTTCCACGGAACTGATGACGCTTTTGTCCCGCCGCGCGAAAGCGAGCTCATGTTCGCGGCTTTCAAAGCCGCCGGAGGCCACATCCGCCTGTGGCTCTTCCAGGGACTCAAGCACGATTGCTGGACCCGCGCCTACAACGAGCCGGAGCTGCCCCGCTGGCTGCTCGCCCACCGTGCCAGCGCCGCCCCCGAGCTGTCGGCCCTGGCCGAGCGAACTATCGTTCCGCTCCACCCCCCTGCCCTCAAGCTGGCTCCCGCGCTCCTTGACGCGCTTGCCGGCGAGTACCGCGACTCCAGGGGACACCTCGCCGTCACCATCTTCCGCCAATCCGATCAGCTCTACGAAAAGAACCTGCAAGGCGAGATCGTCGAGATGGCCGCCGAATCGCCATCAACATTCTTTTATCCCAACACCTCCAGCACCACCCGCCTCACCTTCGAGCGCGATCCCCAGGGCCACGTCACCGTCCTCATCCTCCACGACGACCGCCACGAGGAACGCTGGGAAAGGCGCGTTCAAGCCGCCAGCCGCTAGTTTGCCGGCCCTATTCCCTATCCCTATTCCCTATCCCTATTCCCTACTACCTATTCCCTATTCCCTGTTCTTTGGAACATCGCGGCCCGCCTCTGCGTAGTAATCTCAGTACGTCTCTTCAGGAGGCACCATGTTTTGCAGCGGATGTGGTCACGCCTTAGTGCAAGGTCAGCCGGTATGCTCCCAGTGCGGCCGCCCGGTCGCCCCACCGGTTCCCCCGGTTCCCGGCCTTCAGTTCCAGCTCGAAAGCTACGCTGGCAAGGTCAGGGCTCTCAGCATTGTCTGGTTTATCTACGCAGCCTACTCCTTGGTCGTCGGATTCGCCGGGCTCTCCTTTGCCCATGCCTTCTTCTTCAACCACTTCGGCAACTGGTCGCATGGCCCCTGGGCCGACGGCCCTTTTCCTCCAAATTGGTTCGGTCCGGCAATCCTGCATTTCATCTGGATTACCCTCATGGTCCGTGCCTGTCTGGCCTTGGTCGCCGGATGGGGCCTCCACGAGCGCTCCCAGTGGGGCCGCATCGTAGCCATCGTTGTCGCCTTCCTCAGCCTCTTGCGCTTTCCGTTCGGAACCGCCCTCGGCATCTGGACCCTCGTCGTCCTGCTCGGTTACCGCAATACCACCCTCTATGAGCAGTTGACCTGGAACCCTCAAACCGGCCCCAGGCAATGAAATCCGCACCCCTCATGGCCTACAATCGTTTCCATGAGTTTTCCTGAAACCCGCATGCGCCGCCTCCGGCGCACTGAGTTCCTCCGAGCCCTGGTGCGCGAAACCACCCTCGAGCCCGGCGACCTGATCTACCCCCTGTTTCTCTGTCCCGGCGAAGGTGTCCGCCACGCGGTGGCCTCAATGCCCGGCGTCTTCAACCTCTCCATAGACGAAGCCGTCCGCGAAGCCCAGCAAGCCGCCAGCCTCGGCCTCGGTGGACTGCTCCTCTTCGGCTTGCCCGAAACCAAAGACGAGCAAGCCTCCGGCGCCTGGGACGACAACGGCATCGTCCAGCAGGGCCTTCGCGCCCTGAAAGAAACCGCCGCCGCCAAAAAGCTGGTCCTCATCGCCGACGTCTGCCTCTGCGAGTACACCAGCCACGGCCACTGCGGCATCGTCGTCGAAACCCGCGACGGCTTCGATGTCGAAAACGATTCCTCCCTCGATCTTTTGGCCCGCACCGCCTTGAGCCTCGCCAAAGCCGGAGCCGATGTCGTCGCCCCCAGTGACATGATGGACGGCCGCGTCGGGGCCATTCGCCGCGCCCTCGACGACGAAGACTGCCCCAACACCCCCATCCTCAGCTACGCCTCCAAGTTCGCCTCCGCCTTCTACGGACCCTTCCGCGAAGCCGCCGATTCCGCCCCTCAATTCGGCGACCGCAAGACCTATCAGATGGACGGCGCCAACCTCCGCGAAGCCCTGCGCGAGATCTCGCTCGACCTCGAAGAAGGCGCCGACATGATCCTCATGAAGCCTGCCATGCCCTACCTCGACGTAATCCACGCCGCCCGTGAGCGCTTCGATGTGCCCATCGGCGCCTATCAGGTCTCCGGCGAGTACTCCATGCTCCAGGCCGCCTTTGAGAAGCACTGGCTCGACCATGATCGCGCCATCCTTGAATCCCTACTCGGCATCCGCCGCGCCGGCGCCGGCTTCATCGTCACCTACTTCGCCAAAGATGCCGCCAAACTATTGAATTAGAACATTTTCCAGCCATTTCTTTCCTGAGAACAGCAGGGAATTGAGCCACTATCACTATCGCTCTTCTACAATCTTTATCCACTTATACAGTATTAGCAATATAACTAATAAATCTTCCCATACCTCCCTCCCCGCCAGGCAAGCGCCCCAGTCTTCAGCGCCCTTCTACAACCCTTATCCACTTCTATTCCTTTTCAAATATATCAAGATAAACTTCCAATAACCACCACTTCCCTGACCACCCGTCTCCCAGCGCTCCCGCCGTTCGCCCCATTCACCCTGCCCCCTATACTTTTCTTCTACCCTTATATCCATTTTTTCCTATATCCTGCTAATCTTCCCATATGGATCCCCGCATCAACCCCTTTTCCCCCGGCGCGGGTTCGCCTCCGCCGGAGTTGGCGGGCCGTACCCCAATCCTCGACCATGCGGCCATCGCTCTCGACCGCCTTCGCAATGGCCTCCACGCCAAAAGCATCATCCTCGTCGGTCTCCGCGGCGTCGGTAAGACCGTTGTGCTCAACAAGATTCACATGCTCGCGGAGGAGGCCGGATACCAGGCCGCCTTCATTGAGGCGCATGAAGGCAAGACCCTCGCCGAGCTGATTCTCCCCGCCCTCCGCCGCGTTCTCTACACCCTCAACCTCAAGGAAAATGTCAGCGACAAAACCCGCAGAGCTCTGCGCGTCCTCCGCAGCTTTCTCGCCGGCCTGGGTCTCAAGGCCAAAGCCGGCCTCGGCGATCTTGAACTCGAGCTGGCCATCGATCCCGAGACCGGATCGGCCGATAGTGGAGACTTCGAGGCCGATCTCTCTGAACTTCTGCAAGCCGTGGGAGAAGCTGCCGCCGATCGCAAGCGCGCCATCGCTCTCTGCATCGACGAAATCCAATATCTGCACGAGAAGGAGTTTGGCGCGCTGATCATGGCCTTGCACCGCGTCTCACAGCGCCGTCTTCCCTTAGCTCTAGTCGGCGCGGGACTTCCCCACGTCCGCGGCCTGGCTGGCCGTTCCAAATCTTACGCCGAACGCCTCTTCGAATACCCCGAGATCGGCCCCCTCCAACCCTCCGATGCGGCTGAAGCCTTGCAGATTCCCGCCCGCATCCAGGGCGCCTCCTTCTCCCGCGAAGCTCTTGCCGCCGTCATCGAAGTCACTCAGGGCCACCCCTATTTCCTCCAGCAGTGGGGATACGAAGCCTGGAACACCTCCGCCGGTCCCACCATTGAGATCGCCGACATCCACCGCGCCACAAAACTCGCCATCCGCCGTCTGGATCAGAGCTTCTTCCGCGTCCGCTTCGATCGCCTCACACCCAAGGAGAAGGACTATCTGCTGGCTCTGGCTGAAATGGGCCCCGCGGCACACCGTTCCGGCGAAATTGCCGCCAGGCTCGGCGTCAAAATTCAATCCGTCGCTCCTGTCCGCGATTCCCTCATCCGCAAAGGCATGATCTACAGCCCCGTCTACGGAGAAACCGCCTTCACCGTCCCCCTATTCGACGAGTTCATGCGCCGCGTCATGCCGGCAAACCCATAGACAAATCCCTACGCCGCACCTCCCGTGGCCGGCACTGCTCCGCCGCCTGATCCCCATTTACTCCCGAATAAACGCCAGCAGATCCGCATTCACCTGGTCCTTGTGTGTCGAGCAAAGCCCGTGCGGCGCCCCCGGATAGACCTTCAGCCTAGACCCCTTCACAAGCGCGGCCGAGAGCAGGGCTGAGGCATTGATAGGCACAATCTGGTCGTCGTCGCCGTGGATGATCAGCGTCGGCACGTCAAACTTCTTCAGATCCTCGGTAAACTCCGTCTCAGAGAACGCCTTGATGCAGTCCAGAACCGCCTTGAACCCGGCCTGCATTCCCTGCAGCCAGAATGAGTCCCGCAATCCCTGCGAGACGGTTGAACCAGGCCGGTTCGCCCCATAGAACGTAACCGTCAGGTCCTTGAAGAACTGCGAGCGGTCGGCCAGAACCCCGGCCCGGATTCCATCGAATACCTCCATCGGCAACCCGCCCGGATTGGCCTCCGTCTTCAGCATCAGCGGCGGAACCGCCCCGATCAGCACCGCCTTGGCCACGCGCTTCGTCCCGTGCCGCCCAATGTACCGCGCCACCTCGCCTCCTCCCATCGAGTGCCCAACATGCACCGCCTCCTTCAGGTCAAGCGCCTCGGTCAGCGCCGCAAGATCGTCGGCGTAGGTGTCCATATCGTTCCCATCCCAGGGCTGGCTTGATCGCCCGTAACCGCGCCGGTCGTGCGCAATCGCCCGATACCCCTTCGATGCCAGAAACACCATCTGGTCGTCCCATGCGTCCGCGCTCAGCGGCCAGCCGTGACTGAAGACCACGGACGGGCCCGAGCCCCAGTCCTTGTAGTAGATCCGTGTGCCATCCTTTGTCGTAATCCTCGGCATAAAAAACCTCCTTGCTTCCGGTTAGGGAGAATTGTCGGTTGGAACCGGGAAAGATTGGGGAGCCGATCAATGCGTTCGTCAATAACGTTGCCGCCAGCCAATCCTGCGTTTCTCAGTTCTCTCGCGCCGATGCTTCTCAGGGCTTTCTGTTGAGATGATAGGTGCTCGCAGTGCGTTGCCCCAGGGCCGTCTGTCCCAGGTCTCGCCTGCCGTCGCGGAGACACCTGGGAGTCCACAAACCTCAACCTGGCTCCCGTTCATCGCGAGACCTCATACGCTCCGCCCCCGCACAAATCCCTTTGCGTTGCGCCATCTGTGTGGTCTTCTAAAAGCACCTGCCTATGCTCAAGCAACTCGAAACCTACTTTGAATTCGCGCGCCTGGGAACCAACTGGCGCACCGAACTTCTCGCCGGCGTCACCACCTTCCTGACCATGGCCTACATCGTCCTGGTCAATCCGGCCATTCTCTCGGCAACCGGCATGCCCCTGGCCGCGGTTACCGCCGCCACCTGCCTTTCAGCCGCCTTCGGCTCCATCCTGATGGGAATCATTGCCCGCTACCCCATCGCGCTCGCCCCCGGCATGGGCCTGAACGCCTACTTCACTTACACCGTCTGCCTCAAGATGCACATCCCCTGGCAGACCGCCCTCGGCGCCGTCTTTCTCTCCGGCATCATCTTCCTCGCCCTTACCGCCGCCGGCATCCGCCAGATGATCCTCCACGCCATTCCCCACGAACTCTACGCCGCCGTGGCCAGCGGCATCGGCCTCTTCATCGCCTTCATCGGCTTCCGCAACGCCGGCCTGGTTGTGGCCGATCCCGCCACCCTTGTCGGCCTGGGCAACATCCGCAATCCCACCGCCGTCCTGGCTCTGTTCGGCCTCATCCTCATGGTCGCCCTCGAAGTGAAGAAGGTTCGCGGCGCCATCCTGCTCGGCGTGCTCGCCACCACCGGCATCGCCTGGGCCCTGGGCCTTGTGCATTGGACCCCGGCTTCCGGCGGCTTCCACGACCTCGCTGCCACGGCCTTCAAACTCGACATCTTCGGCGCCCTCAACAAGGGCCTGCTGGAGATCGTCTTCGTCTTCTTCTTTGTCGACCTCTTCGACAACCTCGGCACCCTCGTCGCCGTCACCAAGCGCGCCGGCCTCATCGCCGCCGACCACTCCATCCCCCGCCTCAACCGCATTCTCTTCGCCGACGCCACCGCCACCGTCTTCGGTTCCCTCACCGGTACCTCCACCGTCACCAGCTACGTCGAGTCCACCGCCGGCGTCATGGCAGGCGGACGCTCCGGCGTCACCGCGATCGTCACCGGCTTGCTTTTTCTCGGGGCCATCGGCGCTGCTCCCTTCGTGGGCATCGTGCCCCCGGCAGCCACCGCCCCCGCCCTCATCCTGGTCGGCTCCCTCATGCTCGCCACCATCACCGAGATTCGCTGGACCGATCCACTCGTCGCCGTTCCCTCCTTCCTCACCATGATCCTCATCCCGCTCACCTATTCCATCGCCAACGGCCTCGGCTTCGGCATCATCGCCTGGGCCGTCCTCCACCTCGCCACCGGCAAGTTCCGCCGCCAGGACTGGCTCCTCTACATCCTCGCCGCCCTCTTTCTCGCCCGCTTCGTCTACCTCGGCGCAAGCTAGCGTGGTGTCTCGAAAGTTCATATCAACAAAGAGCTGTCATCCTGAGCGGAGTTGGACGCGCTTTTTGCGTCAAACGGAGTCGAAGGACCTGCGGTTCGGGACCTCAGTTTATGAAATGAACTTCAGGAGCACCAAGCTAGGGCATGCTAACATTTGGCCGCAAGCCAAAAAGGATCTCGCCATGCGCTGGTACCACTATGTCGCCTACTTCTTCGGCGGAGCTTTCCTCGCCAACACCCTGCCCCATCTCGGCAACGGGATCTCCGGACATGCCTTCCAGAGCCCCTTCGCATCGCCGCCAGGCCAGGGATTGTCCTCTTCCACGGTCAATGTCCTATGGGGCCTTTTCAACCTCGCCGTCGCCTACCTGCTCGTCTGTCGCGTCGGCAGCTTCAATCTGCGCAACACCCGGCACGTGCTCCTCCTCGGAGCGGGCATCCTCCTCATGTCGCTCATGCTGGCCCGCGCCTTCGGACGCTTCCACGGGGGACTGTGAGCCTCCAAATCCTCGGCCCATGCCCGCGGCGTTGCTGCCGCGCCGTTCTCGCCCTGTCCCTCTGCGCCCTGGCCCTCGTCCCCGCCTTCGCGGACGACACGTACCGCATCGTTCACGCCTACCCCCACGACCAGCAGGCCTACACGCAGGGACTTATCTATACGGATGGCCACCTCTATGAGAGCACCGGCCTCAAAGGCCAATCCTCCCTGCGCATGGAAGACCTCGAGACCGGCCGCATCCTCCAGCTTCAGGACCTGCCCAGCCAGTACTTTGCCGAAGGACTCGCCGTCTGGGGCAGCACCCTGATTCAGCTCACCTGGCAAAACCACGTCGCCCTGGTCTATGACCGCTCCACCTTCCGCTTCTTGCGCACCCTCCCATACCCCGGCGAAGGCTGGGGGCTCACCCAGGACGGCAAGAACCTCATTCTCTCCGACGGCACCGCCACCCTCCGCTTTCTCGATCCCGCAACCTTCCGCGAGTTGCGCCGCGTAACCGTGAAAGACAAGGGCGCCCCCATCGCCCAACTCAACGAACTCGAGTACATCCACGGCCAGATCTACGCCAACATCTGGCACTCCGACCGTATTGCACGCATCTCTCCCGCCACCGGCAAGGTCCTTGGCTGGATCGACCTCACCGGCCTGCTTCCCTCCAGCCAGCGCTCCAGCCCTGAAGCCGTGCTCAACGGAATCGCCTACGACCCCGCCCACGACCGCCTCTTCGTCACCGGCAAACTGTGGCCCAGACTCTTCGAGATTAATGTCATCCCTGCACAGACCACGACCCATTCCGCTAGCCGCCCCAAATAGCGGTGATTCCCTCCAAATGACCCTCCTCCGAGCCAACAGGACGGCATCCGTCGGAAAGCCGCCTCCACACTGACCCTCTTCAAGCTGAGGATCGCGCGGAGGCATGTGATAGGCGGCCAAAAATGCGCCCATGTGGCTTTATCCCTTGCGTCACGGGTCGTTCTGACTTATGCTGTTGACGGAACCGTTACCAAAGGTCCACCGCAAATCGTTACCAAAGTTGCACTGCCTTCGGCCAGCTCAGCGTCGACCTACCCTGAACCAGCAATGATTTGAGGCTTTCTTCAGCCTTGGAGTATTGTCGCCAATGAACTGCCTCGGGTGTGGATCAGACAGAGTTCGAATCTCGCGGCTCCGCTTGTCGGATCTCCCCAGGTTGCTGCTGTTCAGATACCCGGTACGCTGCCACGATTGTTTCGAGCGGTCCTCTGTGACCCCTTTGCAGGCCTGGCGCCTTTACAGAGCCCACAAGGCGCGCCGCGGCGCAGGGGAACGCAAACCCGCGGCAGTTGCAGGCAAGGAAAACCCGAATCCCGATCGATAAGCCGGGCCGCCTGGGGAAACATTCCCGTAGCCGTCTCTCCCATCAACTTGCGACGAATCCAGGAGGCCGCTCGGGGGCCCCGGCTTCCCGCCCTTCTTCACAGGAGCGAACCCCCGGTCTTATTGATCCGGCCCGAAAGGATGACACCACCAAAAATCTGCCATCCTGAGCCCGAAAGGACGACACCACCACAAATCCGTCATCCTGAGTTCGAAAGGATGACGCCACCACAAATCTGTCATCCCGAGTTCGAAAGGATGACACCACCACAAATCTGTCATCCTGAGCGGAGCGCAGCGGAGTCGAAGGTCCTGTGGTTGTTTTTGCCTCTTTTCGCTTTCACTGTCTTGGGCCGGATCAATAGTCCATGTTGTCAAACTGAAATCCATCGCGATTGAACGGCGGCGCCCCAATCAAGGAACCCTCTCCTCCCGGACTGGCCCGCATTCGGAAGCTCACCTCCGACAACCGTGACCAACGTCACAGAAACGCACATCGGCTCGCATATATAAAGGCAAAGCTTGGGAAATATCCACCAAGGGAAGGTGAACCCCTCTCGCAATTCGACGAGAGCATCTTCAGGTCAAAGAGCCCGGGTCCCGCAAAGAAACGTTCACACTCATTCTCCTCAGTCCTGACAATGCAGATGCTATGGGCGTGCCTCTGCGGTTGCCAAAGCCCCCCGGCCTTTTTTCGGCACGCACTTGACTCCTCCGAACTGCGAATCCATTGGAGCGAGGAATGTCTATGAAATGCCTTTGGTGTGGATCCAGGAAAATGCAACTCTCGCATCTGCAGGTCTTCGATCTCACCCACCTATTCCGGTTGAGATACCCCGTCCGCTGCCACATCTGTTATGAGCGGAATCATGTCAGCTTCACCCGCGCCTGGGACCTTCACTCCCTCGAAAGAAGCCGCCGGGCATCGAAATCCAGGCCGAAAAGCCTTCCCGGGCATGCCACACATCTGCGGCAACCCATAAGTTAGCGTGGGCCGCAAACAGCTCTGCGGCCGGCGTCGCTGCAGTCGTCTTGCTCAAATCCATGGTTGTCCCATCTCTGGTCTCCGATCTCTGACCTGCGGCCAGGGTTCGTGTCACTGTCAGTGCATCGCCCTGCGCGCTATACTCGTCGCCGATGCAACTTCCGGACTCATCCACTCTGTCGGTCACGGGCCTGGTGCAAAACGTCACCATCCTGACCGTCGTTTTGGCCTTTGCCGGCTACCTGGTCACATTTTTGAGCACCCGTATGCTGGCCCGCCGCCAGGACAAGCTGCGACTGGTCAACAAGCGCCTGAATGAGTTCTACGGCCCCCTCTACGTCGCCTCCCAGGCCGGCGATATCGCCTACCGCTCCCTGCTCAAGAAACAGGGCAAGGAGCAGAGCGAACCCATCCTTGACTCGGAGATGAAGGATTGGGTCCTGTGGATGACCACCATCTTCATGCCCCTCAACGATGTCCGCGAGAAGATCATCATCGAGAAAGCCCACCTCATCGTCGAGGAGCAGATGCCCCAGTGTCTGCTCGACTTTGTCACTCACGTGGTGGGTTACAAGGCGGTCCTGTCCAGGTGGGCTGAAGGCGACTACTCCGAGCGCCGTTCCACCATCGGCTGGCCCCCCGAGTTCGACATTTACGTCGCGCGCTCCTACGCCGCCCTCAAAGCCGAGCAGACCAGCCTCCTCCACGGCGCGCTTTGGCGCCTCTACCGCCGCATCGCCCATCGCAAGCCGCGATAACCAAAAATAACTTTTCCGCGCACCGAACCGGACATGAATTCAGCACGCTCGATTCGTGCCGGGACTGATCGGTTTCAGTTTGGCTTTAAGGCATCCAGGAATTCCTCGGCGGTCAGGACGGTAGCCCGGCGCGGAAAGATTTTCTCCATGAGACAAGCATGAACTTCCGGATCGAGATCGGCGCAGCAATCTTGAATGACAATCAGGCGATAGTCCGCGTCGCTGGCGTGCAACAGCGTGGAGAGGACGACGCCGCTGGTCGCGATACCGAATAGGATGAGCGTGTCGATCTCCCTGGCCCGCAAGATCATATCCAGGTCCGTTCCAGCGAAGGCATTGACCCGGTGTTTGGTCACGACAATTTCGTCGCCCTGTGGTGCAACTGCGGGATGAATTGCGCCGGCAGTTCCTTGAAATAGCTGTTGGTGCTGAACTGAGTTCTTGATGGCGCTCAGCAGCGGGCTGCGAAGGCTGATTTCGGGCAAGCCGGGACGAAAACCCACCTGAACGTGGATCACGCACAACCCGTATCCCTTAGCCGCTTTCAACACGCTGGCGACGCGGGCGAGAAAGTCTTCCTGACCCTTGGCGTAGATGGAGACGATGGCGGTTTGCAGGTCCATGCTGAGGACCGCTGCGCGGGCTGCATCAAGAGGAAACGGGGTTGCCATTGGTTCCTGCCTCATTTGCATTATGCCCAGATGCCGGGCGCCGTGGTCTCCATTCTAAGACCTGGGAACCGCAAAAGCCGGAGCGCCCATTCACCCCTCGTCCCTCCACCGTCATCCTTGCTGTCTTTCTGAGCGAAGCGCAGTGGAGTCGAAGAGCCTGCGTCTCGTCTTTTTTGGCGCAAGTGGGGGAAACCACAAAGGCTCTACGAAGGATTCGAGCGGCAATGCTCGGCATGTAAGGCCATCCACCCGTTCCCTTCAAGGCCCGGTTTGCGGAACAGCCCGGCCCATCATACCAGCGCTTTTCGGGCCGTTCCCGAATAGCCCAGCCGCGTCAGTCCGCTGAAGAGGAAGTTGATGCCCACCAGCGTGCCGATGGCCCAGGCTGAGCCGGATGGCCAGCTGAGCAGGATCAGGAGGCCCAACACAAGGGTAACGATGCCGTCGAACAGTATCCATCTCGAGCCGGGCAGCTCACGCAGGGAGAAATATGCAAGAGATTGCATCAGTCCCTCCACAAAGAGGATGATCGCCAGCGCCAGGGTGAGCGATACCAGGCTCAGGCCGGGGCGGAAACCCAGATAAACGCCCCCTGCCACATAGACGATTCCCAACACCAGGCGCCACGCAAACCCTCCCACGCCTCGCGCCGCAAACGCATAGACCAGGTGCGCCAATCCCGTCAGGAAGATGAGCCAACTCACGAAGATCGAGATGCCGATCCCCGCCGCCAGAGGCATCGCGATGGCCAGAACTCCCACCAGGATCATAAAGACAGACGAGCCGATGAAGAGGCCGGTGAATCGCTTCAGAGACTCCCGCAGATTTTCGATACTCATGTGGCCTCCTGAGTGAATCCCCATGCGCGAGCTATTATGAACCTCGGCGGGGCCTGGCCGTCAATTGAATAATCCACAGATTTGCTGGGTGCGCGGCTTCCGGCGTTGCGCCCGGTGTCCGGCTCCCAAGTCTCGTCTTCGAGGGATGCAAAACCTCAAAAACCCGAATCCCTCATCCCGCGCGTCTGAATCGCGTCACTTTCTCACCCTTAGGGAATCTCTGAATAAATCGGCGCTTTGAAAGGGCACGACTTCAGTCGTGCCGTAAGCGCAGCAAAATGAGGGCGGGCTTCAGCCCCTGAGGGAATGACGGCACATGCGCGCGAACTTGATCGGAGCTTCCTTAGCCCGTCAACTAGGGATTCAGCGACGTCACCTGCGCCACCGCCTTTGTCAGCCGCGCCTCCTGCGGCCGGCTCCCTTTGTATTCCGCCCGCGTGTAGATATGTTCGATCGATGCCACCAGATAGGCGCCAGGAACAAACTCCCCGTCCTCGCCCGCTTCGTGGCCGGGCAGCAGAACCACATCCCCCACTTTGGGCATGGAATGCAGTGTGTCCAGCGGCGCCAGGTTGATGCAGCTCCCGTCCCCGGCCACAAACTCCAGGCAGTTCGCGCTGTGCAGCGTTCCCTCGCGCTCAGCCCGTGCCTCCTGCCGTGTCTTCCACGATTGATAGTAGGCGGCAATCGCCGTCGGCATAGCGATCGTGAACCAGGCGATGGTTGCCAAAAAGGTACCCAAAGGCGAAATGTGAATCCAATATTCTAGCATCGTCTGTCCCTTCTCCTGGTCAAGTTCTGAAAGCTCGAACGCAACGGATTCTGGCGCGTCTGCCAGCCCCACGCGGAACACCACAATAATAAGGCAGTCCAGCCCCGGTCGTTAGCGCGCAAAAAGCAAGAACCCCGGCCGTAGCCGGGGCTTCGCTTTTCCAATGTCTTCCACAAACAAATTCCCCGCGCCCCATCCTTGCGCAGCCTTTCACAGAAAAGACGCCGCAACGATCGGACTCAAAAGTTCTCAACCCGATTCCCGGCCACTGACAACTGTCCTCTCAGTAGCGGTAATTCTCAGCCTTGTAAGGCCCTTCCACCGGCACACCCAGATAATCCGCCTGTTTCGCTGTGAGCGTGGTCAGTTTCACCCCGATCTTTTCCAGATGCAACCGCGCCACCTCTTCGTCCAGCCGCTTCGGCAGCACGTAAACCCCTACCTTGTAACTGTCCCTCTTCTCCCAAAGATCCAGTTGCGCCAGCGTCTGGTTGGCAAAGCTGTTGCTCATCACAAAGCTCGGATGTCCGGTTGCGCAGCCAAGGTTCACCAGCCGCCCTTCCGCCAGCACAAAGATGCTGTGCCCGTCGGGGAACGTGTACTGATCCACCTGCGGCTTGATGTTCAGCTTCGTCACTCCCGGCTCGGCGTTCAGCGGGTCCATCTGAATTTCGTTGTCGAAGTGCCCGATGTTGCACACGATCGCCTGGTCCTTCATCTTCTTCATGTGCTCCAGCGTGATGATGTCCACATTCCCCGTGCAGGTCACGTAGATGTCCCCGCGCCCCAGCGTCTCTTCGATCGTCGTAACCTCGAAGCCCTCCATCGCCGCCTGCAGCGCGTTGATGGGGTCGATCTCCGTGACCACCACGCGCGCGCCCATGCCGCGCAGCGAGTGGCTCGATCCCTTGCCCACGTCGCCGTAGCCGCAGATGACCGCGACCTTGCCCGCCACCATCACGTCGGTGGCGCGCTTGATGCCGTCGGCCAGCGATTCGCGGCAGCCGTAGAGATTGTCGAACTTCGATTTCGTCACCGAATCATTCACGTTGATGGCGGGGATTAGCAGCTTGCCCGTCTCCATCATCTTGTAGAGCCGGTGCACGCCGGTCGTCGTTTCTTCCGAAACGCCGCGCCAATCGGCGACGACCTTGTGCCAATGCTTCGCGTCCTCGGCGAAAACTTTCTTCAGCAGGTCCTTGATCACCTGCTCCTCGTGATTGCCGCTGGCGGTGTCGACCCAATGATCGCCGTTCTCGAGCTCATAGCCCTTGTGGATGAGCAGCGTGGCGTCGCCGCCATCATCGACAATCAGCTGCGGGCCGAGGCCGCCCTTGTGCGTGAGCGCGCGCCAGGTGCATTCCCAGTAGTCTTCGAGGCTCTCGCCCTTCCATGCAAAGACGGGCACGCCCGCGGCGGCAATCGCCGCTGCTGCGTGATCCTGCGTGGAGAAGATGTTGCAACTGGCCCAGCGCACTTCCGCGCCCAGGCTCACCAGCGTCTCAATGAGCACAGCCGTCTGAATGGTCATGTGCAGGGAGCCGGTAACGCGCACGCCGGCCAATGGCTTTTCCGCCGCGTACTTGTTGCGAATCGCCATCAGGCCCGGCATTTCCTGCTCGGCGATGACGATCTCCTTGCGGCCCCAATCGGCCAGGCCTAGGTCGGCCACCTTGTACTCGGCTTCCACTTTCTCAATTGTTGAAGTCGCCATGCATTCTCCTCGCGTTTCTTCCGCATTTGTCGCGTCTGATACGAACTCCACTGTCTTATCATCGTCGTATCGTGATATGTTGATGTGTAGCAGAATTTTGCCATGCCGTCAATCGTCAAAACGCTCAAGGTAGTCGCCGATCCCAATCGGCTGCGTATCTTATTGCTTTTAAAGGGAGAGGAGCTGTCCGTTGCCGAGTTGCAGGAGATCCTTGCGATGGGCCAGAGCACGATTTCCACGCACCTTTCGCAGCTCAAGCAGGCGGGACTGGTGGAAGACCGGCGCACCGGCAAGAGCAATCTCTATCGCCGCCCTGCGGGCAGCAGCCTTTTGGAGGAGATTCTTGCGGATGCCCAAAAGGAGATCGCGGAGGCCAACTCCGATCAGGCCGCCATGCGCCGCGTGCTCAAGAAGCGCCAGGACAAGATGCGCGCGTTTTTCGACAGCGTGGCCGGGCGGCTGGGCAAGGACTACGTGCCGGGCAAGTCGTGGAAGAGTATGGCAGAGACGTTGCTGCGCCTGATGCCGCCGCTCACCATCGCCGATCTTGGCTCCGGTGAGGGGAGCTTCGCTCTCTTACTTTCCCAGAGAGCCGTGCGGGTCATCGCAGTTGACAGTTCGGCACGCATGATCGAGGTGGGCCGCGAACAGGCCGCGCGCCACGGCGTGAAAAACGTGGAGTACCGGCTCGGCGACATGGAAGAGGTTCCCATCGGCGCGGGCGAGGTGGATCTGGCGTTCTTCTCGCAGTCGCTGCACCACGCGCTGCACCCGGAGCGCGCACTGGCCGAAGCGGCGCGGATTCTTGGCGACAGCGGCCGCGTCGTCGTGCTCGACCTGCTCAAGCACCGCTTCGAGGAGGCGCGCGAGATGTACGCCGACGAGTGGCTGGGCTTCAGCGAGGCAGAACTCGAAGCCATGCTCGAGAACGCGGGCTTCGCCAACGTAGAAACCGCGGTGGTGGACAAGGATGCGGAGGCGCCGCAGTTCCAGACGCTGCTGGCAATTGCGGACAAGAGGAAGTAGCGCGCTGCGACAGTTGGTTTTCTTGCGTATCTAGAGCTCTGCAGTTAACTTCTCTCCGCAGCTAATAGTTTCCGCTTGCGGTCCACGCCCCAGCGATATCCGGTGAGCGCGCCGTCGGCGCCCACCACGCGATGGCATGGCACCAGCACGGAGACGCGATTCAGGGCGCAGGCCCGCGCCACGGCGCGCACGGCCTTGGGATCGCCCAACTCGCGGGCCAGTTGCGAGTAGCTGCGCGTCTGGCCGCGCGGAATCTGTCGCAGGGCCTGCCACACGCGAAGCTGAAAGACGGTGCCGCGGAGGTCTAAAGAGTCGGCCATGGAGCGGCTTGCGGGAAGATCGGCGCCTTCCCTGACAAATTGGACCGCGGCGTTGACCAGGCGCGAGAGTGAGGCGTCGCGGCGCAGCTCAGCCAGCGGGAATTCGGCGCGGAGGGTTTTCTCAGCTTCGGATTTGGTTCCCGCAAGCGAGAGCCAGCAGAG
>DASWZM010000274.1:0-1857 GCA_036404455.1 Occallatibacter sp.
ACGCCGGTTACGGGCTTGGTCATGGAGTAGTCGCGGAAGATGGTGTCTTTGGTCATCGCAGCGCCGCTGGCGAAGTCCCGGACGCCATAGGTGCGGTAGTCGACGATTTTGCCGTGGCGCGCAAGGATGGTGACCGCGCCGGAGAGCTCTTTCTTGTCGACCACGCCCTGAATGAAAGTGTGCAAACGCTCGAGGCGCTCACTGGAGAAGCCGACGGACTCCGGAGCGACGGGCGTCATGTCGGTGGCTGCGGGAGCGGAGGGTTGCTGAGCACGCAGACCGAGGGAAAGGACGGCGGCGAGGAGTGAGGAGACGAAGATTGCGCGGGAGACCGGTTTCATAGAGAGTCCTTTTTGAGCCCTGAGGTCTTGGGTTGAGGCGTTCGGCAACCTTTATATCAAACGCAAGCTCCTTTTTCGCCGCAGGCGCGCACAGGCGAACGAAATCGCATTTCGCGGTACACTAGACACTGGCAGGAGGACCGGGCGGTCGCTGCCGGAAATCCTTGCGCAAGCAAGGGTTGCCGGGGGAGGAAAGTCCGAACTCCGCAGGGCAGTGTGCCGGATAACGTCCGGGACGCGGGCGTAAAGGCCCGTGGACGGCCAGTGCCACAGAGAACATACCGCCGTTGCGTGGGGCAGCCCTTTGGAACAGCTGATTCGCTCCCAAAGGGCTGCCCCGCGCAGTGGTAAGGGTGAAAAGGTGCGGTAAGAGCGCACCGCTCCGGCAGTAATGGCGGAGGCAGGGTAAACCCCACACGGAGCAAGACCAAATAGGGAGGGAAGCGCCCCGGAAACGGGTAAAGCCAAGAGCCAGGCGGCGCTGCGCATCGGCCCGATGCGCCCAGGCGGCTCGAGCAAGTGCCGAAACCTCCGGGTAGGTCGCTGATGAGCGCCCGCGGCAACGCGGCGCCTAGAGGAATGACCGCATAAACAGAATTCGGCTTATGAGTCCTTTTGCCGAATCGAATGACGGCCCCGAGGGAGAGATTCCTCGGGGTCGACCATTTTTAGCGGGGTTAGCGGAGCTAGCGGGGTTAGCGGAGTTAGCGGAGCTAGCGGCGTTAGGATCGGGCGCGCGAGCACGTTCTCTAGTTGAAGTTGCTTAAGGGCCTACTCCGAAAACAGTGGGAGTCCAATACAGGCGTCCGTGTCACGGTCTAGCTCCGCTAACCCCGCTAGCCCCGCCAACTCCGCTACCATGAATCCATGTTGCGAGTGAAGCGATTGCATGCGGGTGCACGGCTGCCGGTGGTGGCGCATCCGGGCGAGGACCTGGGTTACGACGTGTTCGCGCTGGAAGGTGCCGTATTGGCGCCGCGGGCCACGGTCAAGCTGCGGACCGGGATTGCCGTGGAAGCGCGCCATCCGGAGACCGGCGCGCCCCTGGGATTGCTGGTGCGCGACCGCTCCTCGATGGCGGCGCGGGGATTGGCCACCACGGGCGGCGTGATCGATGCGGGCTACCGCGGCGAGATCCTCATCGTGATGACCAACCTGGGTGATGCCGCCCAAGAGCTCCAGGCCGGCGAGAAGATCGCGCAAATGGTTCCCGTACCTGTGCTGACAGGGCCCGTCCAGGAAGTGGAAAGCCTGGAAGGCTCGGGGCGCGCGGCCAAGGGGTTTGGAAGTACAGGGACCTAGGGATCAAGCCACCCCAGCGGGCAAAAATCGCCCGCCGGGGACCCCGGCAGGGAACGAGGGACCAAGAAGGCCGCGGCACGATGGCCGGAACCGCACACCCGCCGCATGCGTATCATAAGAGCGAGAAGCCATGCCGCTCAAAGAGGCCTTCAAACTCGCGCTGCAATCGCTGTGGGCCAACAAGCTGCGCAGCATCCTCACGCTGCTGGGGGTC
>DASWZM010000275.1:0-3342 GCA_036404455.1 Occallatibacter sp.
GATGAAACGCAAGCCCGCTCCGGCCGTTGCCGGAATCATGACATCGAAAACTCTCTTCGCCACCGTCCTGTTTGCCGCAGCGGCAGGCTTTGGCCTGCCGGGCGCGAGGGTCTACGCCGAGTCAGCCAACGCCGATTTCAAGCAGGGCCAGGCCGCCGAGGCTCGCGAAGACTACGACACGGCCTTCGACGACTTCCAGAAAGCCCTCAACAAGGATCCCAGGGATGCGCGCTTCAAGATTGCGCTTTCGCGCGTGCGCGTTACGGCGTCTTCGGTCCATGTCACCCGGGGCCGCAAGCTGGAGCAGGCTGGTGATACCCAGGCCGCGCTGGGCGAGTTCCTCCACGCCGCAGAGATCGATCCCAGCAACGAAGCCGCGCAGCAGGAGATTGCCCGCATCCGCCAGAAGCAGGGTGAAAGCGCGCCGGTGCCCGAGGTGGGACTTCCCGAGCCTCCCGCGGAAGCCGAGCAACTCCAGACCATCGAGTCTCCGCCGGAGCTCAAGCCCGTCTCCAATGAGCCGCTTTCGCTGAAAATGGCCGAGGACTCCAAGGTCGTCTACGTGACAGTGGGCAAGGCCGCAGGCATCAACGTCCTGTTCGATCCCGACTTCCACAGCTCGCGCATTGATTTAGACCTGAACAACGTCTCGCTGCTCGATGCCCTGCGCATTGTGAGCGTGATGTCCAATACCTTCTGGCGTCCGGTCACCAGCAATACCATCTTCGTGGCCCAGAACACTCCCGCCAAGCGGCGCGACCTGGACGAGCAGGCCGTCGAGACCTTCTATCTGACCAACGCCTGGCAGCAGAACGACCTCAATGACGTCGCCACCGCAATTCGCAACGTCATGCCCGCTGCCAAGGCCTTTCCGGTGCAGAGCCAGAACGCCCTCGTCATGCGCGGCACTCCCGATGAGCTTCTGCTGGCACACCAACTCATCGATGACCTCGACAAGCCCCGCGGCGAGGTCGTAGTCGACATCGCGGTGCTCGAAGTGAGCAAGAACTGGGAGAAGACGCTGGGAATGCAATGGCCCAGCAGCTTCGGCGTCTCCCTGCAGCCGAACTGCGCGGCAACCAATTCCTGCAGTTCCACCACCGGCACCACAGGCACCACAGGCACCACCGGCACCACAGGCTCGACCACGACCACAAGTCCCACTCTCTACAGCCTCGCCCATCTCAACTCCACTGACTTCGCTGTCACCGTGGGGTCGGCCACGCTCAATCTGCTGCTCACTGACAACAACACCAAGGTCCTGCAGAGCCCGCGCATCCGCGCCACCGACGCGCAAAAAGCCACCATGAAGATCGGCTCCAAAATCCCCATCGCCACCGGCTCCTATCAAACCGGCGCGGCCACGGCGCTGGTCAGCTCGTTGGTCAACACCCAGTTCCAGTACACCGACGTGGGCGTGAACATCGAGATGACGCCCAGCATCCACTACGACCACGACGTGACGCTCAAGATCAACATCACCGTCTCCGCGGAGAGCGGCCAGGTAACCATCAGCGGCGTCACCGAACCCATCATCAGCCAGCGCGTGGTCGACCAGACCATCCGGCTCCGCGAGGGCGAAGCCAGCATCCTGGGCGGCATTCAGAACAAGCAGGAAGCGGTGAACTGGACCGGCATCCCCGGATTGAGCGCCATCCCGATTCTCAAGTACATCTTCGGGTCGAAGGATCACACCATCCAGGACGACGACATTGTCTTCGTGGTGGTGCCGCATATCGTGCGTTCGCAGGAACTGGATCAGGCTAACTTGCGCGTCATCGACACCGGTCTGGGGCAGGCTTCCATCACGCTGCGCCATGCGGACAACGAGGTCGCGGCCGCGCCGGCTGTGGTGCCTGCGGCACACGCCATGCCGGCACAGCGCCCGGTCGTGGGATCGATTCCCGCGCAGAGCGCGATCGAGGCCGCGCCGCAGATGCTGGCGCAGATGCGCTCCGATATGAGCTCCAATGGCGGCCCCACGGCCACCGCGCAAGCGGCTGTGCCACAACCCAATCTGCCCGTTACCCAGTCGCCGCCCAGCCAGCCACCTGGCGCGCCGCCGCCTCAGGCCCCGGCCGCGGCAACTCCGCCCCCAGCCGCGGCGCCACCGCCGCCCGTGGCGAGTGCCAGCCTGACTCTCAATGTGCCCGCAACGCCCATGGCCGCAGGCGCCACCTTCCAGGTTCCCGTCGTGCTCAACGGGGGAACCGATGTTACTTCCATTGCCTTGCAGTTGCACTACGACACCGCCAAACTGCAATTGAGCGGCGTAGCGGCCGGAGACATCCTCAGCCGCGACGGCCAGCCAACCGGCCTCAGTCATGTTGAGGAACCGCCGGGAACCCTCGTCGTCAGCATCTCCCGGCCGCCGGGAACACGCGGCGTCACCGGCACAGGCGTGGTGTGCGTGCTTACCTTCCAGGCCAAGGCCTCGGGCCAGAGCGGCCTCGGCATCACGCGCGCCTCGGTAGTAAATGCCGCCCAGCAACAAGTAGCGGTGCAGACAGGGCAAGCCACAATTGTGGTGAAGTAAGGAACCGCGCGCATGAGTCTGCAACGCTCCATCCCGATCCCTAGCAGCCAACGCGGCCTTACGCTGGTTGAGCTGATCGTGACCGCGGCCATCCTCACCATTCTCATGTCGGCTGCCTTGCCTCTCGTGCGCTTCCAGGTCAAGCGGCAAAAGGAGCGCGAGCTCCGTGCCGATCTGTGGACGATGCGCGACGCCATCGACAAGTACAAGGACGCGGCCGACAGGGGCGCATTCCAGACCAAAATCGAAAGCCAGAACTACCCGCCCGACCTTCAGACGCTGGTCGATGGCGTGGATGTGCAAGGCAAGAAACTCAGGTTTCTCCGCAAGATTCCCCTGGATCCCATGACGGGCCAGGCTGAGTGGGGGTTGCGCTCCATGCAGGACGACCCCGATTCCGACTCGTGGGGAGGCCAGAGTGTCTTCGATGTACACTCCAAGTCGCAGGGAACCGCGCTTGACGGGACCAAGTATGCGACGTGGTGAAAGAGGCAAGCTATCAGCCATCAGCCTCGAAGCAAAACGGACTGGGCGCGCCGGAGGCGCCACGATTTAATCGGAATGGCGAACCGCTGGCGCAAGCACGAAAAAGCTAAGAGCTAAAAGCTAATAGCTAAAGGCTGGGAAGAGATTTGAGCAACAGACGTGCACAATCCGGCTTTACCCTCATCGAACTGATGATCGTAATGGCCATTATCGGCATCCTCATCACCCTCGCGATTCCCAGCTTTGTGGGCGCCGTCAGGCACGCGCGCGAAGCCGCGCTCAAGGAAGACCTGCAGACCATGCGCACCGCCATCGACACC
>DASWZM010000276.1:0-5364 GCA_036404455.1 Occallatibacter sp.
CCTCATCGCTGCGAACCTTACCTGGACGGGCGGAGTCGGTACGTCTGCAGCGAATCCAAGGTCCGACTACGTGGGCTCTTTCGACTATTTCCGCACGCTCGACAAGAGAGGAACAGCCTTCCTCCTCGGCTTTGCGCACGAAGTGACCGCCGGACAGCAGACCGCAGGCACCGAAGAGGGTCTGGTGTTTCCCTTCCGCAACGGCCAGGTCGAGCTTGAAACCGCACAGCTTGATCTCAATGTGCAGCCGGAGTGGCAGTTTCAGACACGCATCATCGTTAACTGGAGCAAGACCTTCTCGCGAAAGTAACCAGTCTCCGTCGAAGCAAAGCAGGCGACTCTGAACTCCGCTGCTACCGCCGACCCGCCCAGGCCAGCCCATCCGGCCCGGCGACCTCGACGTGCCCGACCATTTCCAGCGTCTTCAGGTCGATGACCGCAACGTAGCCGTCGCGCCCGCAGGCCACGTAAGCCCGCGCACCGTCGGGCTGCATCTGAATACCACCGGAACCGTGGACAGTCGCCAGCCGCTTCACTTCATTCCGCGTGGCGGCTTCCAGAATCACCAGCGCCGATCCGGCGGTGACCAGCACCTGCTTCCCATCCGGCGTGAACTTCAGGCGATTCGCGCCCGGCACATTGACCGCCAGCGTCGCCGTCACTGTCTTTGCTGCGATATCGATCACCGAGACGGTGCCGTCCCCGGCATTGGCCACCCAGGCCTCTTTGCCATCCGGAGAGACGTCGAACCCCTCCGATCCGCTCCCCACCGGAATCACGGTAAGCTGCCAGTCCCCGCCCGGTGGAGTTGGGATTGGCCCCGGTGGTGGCCCACCGGCTCCCGGCGGAGGACCCGGCGGCATCCCCGGCGGAGGCCCGCCCACGCGGCCCTCGGTCTTATTCAGAATCGTCACTGTTGCTGAGTTCACGTTGGTGGTCAGAATCCGTTTGCCATCGGGAAAGACGTAAAGCATGTGGGTCCTGTCCTGGCCGGTTCCCATGATCCAGTCGATCTTTCCGCTTGCCGGGTCATAGCTGCCGATGGCCTTCGCGGCCTCGGCCGTGAACCATACCTTGCCGAGCTCGAAGTCCAGCCCGTGCGGCCCGCGCAGCGCGCCCAGGTCGATGGACGCCAGCCTCTTTTGACCCACCAGGTCGATCACTGCCAGCGTGTGGAAAGCGCCAAATCCATAGTTGGATACGTAGGCGGTCTTCCCGTCCGCCGAGGCCACAACCTCGTGCGGGTCGTCGCCCACCGGAATTCGCGCCACAACGTGCAGATCGACCGGATCGACGATGGCCAGTGTGTGGTCCTGCTTGGAAAGCGCCAGCAGCGCAGCCTTGGGAGTGGCTTGAGCCCCGGCCCACCCCGTCAGCTGTAACACGGAAATGACGAGCGCACACTGAAAGCGTCGCCTCATGCTCATGCTCTCGCCCAGCCCCTGGGTCGCAACGAAACGTTGCTTAAACGAACGAATCCCTGTCGCCGGGATGGCGTGGCTCCCGCAGCGCCGGAGCGGAGGCGCGCAGCGATTCGATGATCGCCCTGACTGCCGCCAACACGCCGGAAAGTTGGCGCATCGGCTTGCTGACCGCCTCGGTCACAAACATACTGGCCCGCTCGACGGCATCCAGACCGCTGGTGGCCATTGCATCCGCCCGGATGCTCTGGCGATTTACGCGCTCAAGGATATCTTTGGCCGAGGATTCCACATCCGCGGCCTGCACACGCAACCCGTGCGCCAACTCCGCCAGGTCGGTGACGGTTTCTTCGACCTTCGGACCCATGCGGCCCAGCCGGGCAAGAAGCTCGCGCGTGTTGTCGACGATGGGCATCACCGACGAACGCAGGTCCTCGGCTTCTTCTTTCAGCGATTGGGTTGCCTTGCTGAGCCCCCGGTAGATTGCAAACAGAATGATCGTCTGCAGCAACACGGCCAGCCCGGTAACAACGATAAATGCAAACTCGATGGTCTCATGGTCTAAATTTGGCATCGGAATGTTCTCGCGCAGGTCGTCTGCGGACGTGCAACAGCTCTTTCAACGCACCCCAGGCCAAAAGGAAGCGTTCTGTCCGGAGCCTGCGCATGAGCCGCACTCAGCCGCTTGCGCGCTCAGCTCCGGAGCGGAGGATCGAACAGAAGCATGCCGGAATGGAATCCATTCCGGCAAAGTGGTCTGCTCAGCGCTCCTGCTGATCGGCGGTGGTCTCCTGATAAGCCTGGCGTCCCGCCTCAACGGCCGCGGTCACGCGGCTGGTCTGGTCGGTGACCAGGCTCTTGCCGCGCTCCACAAATTCCTCCCACTGCGCCCGGCCGCGATCCACTACTTCGCGGCCGCGGTCCACGACGTCGCTCACCTGGTCCTTGCTCTTGTCCACCAGAGCGCTGACATGCTCCTTGCCCTTGTCCACCAGGGCGCTTACCTGTTCGGAGGCCTGCTGGGCGCGGTTGCGCAAGTATTCCGTGCCCTCGCGGGCGCCGCTTGCAAGGCCTTCACGGGTCTCGCGGCCGCTCTTGGGCGCATACAGAATCCCTACCACCGCGCCCACGCCCAATCCTGCCAAAAACCATCCCAGGTGATGTATGTTGCTTTCTTCCGTCATGACCAAACTCTCCTTTTTCGCTCAGCGTGAAGAATGCCTGAGCGTAGCAAATTACCCGGTGCGCCGCAAATGGGGAACCAGTTACGGGACCGGCTCTGAAGATCGACACGACCGCTCATTCGGATCAAAACTCCGCGACGGCCCACGTATTGGACGCAGATTCCACACGCCGGGTTGCAAGCTCTTCCCCCGCAAGCCGGTAACCTGCCCCTCTGCAACACAATACAGCAAATCCCCGCCGCATGGGCGTTTGTTTTTTTGCCGCCGGCCCACGAAGCGTCAAGGCTGCTGACGCCCGGTCAGGTTAAACGGCAGAAAAATGGCGCGGACCTGAAGGCCCGCGCCGGAAACGAAGGAAAATCGCCGCTTCAGAACTCGGCCCGCACCGCAACCTGCCCAGTGCGCGCCCCGCCGAAGTCCGATCCAATCGTGCTGGAAACCAGCCCGAAGCTGCCCGAACTCAGGTTCAGGTTGGGGTCGCCCAGGTTGGTGTGATTCAGCACGTTGGTAAACGTGCCTTCCGCCCTGATCCTGAAACGCTCGGTGATGGCGAAGGTCTTGCTCAGCCCCGAGGACAGGTTGAACAGGCCGGGACCCTCTACCGCGCCCACCGGGGCGTTGCCAAAGCGCCCGATCGGCAGCGGATGCGCGCTCAGCGGGGCGCCGGTTGCAGGGTTGAATCCAGCGCCGGTGCCGCATGGATTGCCCAGGGTCCAGGTGGCGTCGCCAGGGCAGGTAAATGCGGCCCCGTTCGTCCAGTTGAAGCGGTTCTTCCCCTGCGGATTCACGCTCACGCCGGGAACCCAGTCCGCGTGTTGGTCGCGGTGCCCGCCGTCGAAGCTGCCGGTGCCGTCTCCGTAGTTCCCGTTCGAACCCGAGCCTGTGCCGGAAGGGTCGCCTTGTCCGCTCGGGAAGTCAGGAGTCAGGTATGGGCCGGTTTGCAGGGTCAGGATGGACGACAGTCGCCAGCCGCCCACCACCAGGTCAGCCGCGCGCGGCATATCTCCTCCCAGCTTTTTGCCGCGGCCCACCGGAAGATCGTAGAGCACCGTTGTGTTCCAGCGCAGTCTGCGCGTTCCCCCCACGTTGCCGAAGTCCGCGTGCCGGTCCAGGATCGAGGTGGAGCGCTGTCCGCCGCCTTCGCCCGCAAAACCCGCGTTGTCCGGCCCCTGGTTGTCGGCCAGATTCTTGGCCCAGGTAAATCCCGAATGATACTCCAGGCCCTGCTGCAGGCGGTGGCTGGCTTCCGCCTGCATCGAGTGGTAGCTGTTGTTGGCGCCGGTGGCGCGGGTGTTGATGCGCCCCCAGTTGGGGAACAGGCGATTGCTGATCGAGTTGTTGAAGGCCGGGACCGTTGACGAAAACGGCAGCGTATTCTCATCCGGCGCCCACACCAGTTGATGCGTCTCGGAGCCGATGTAGGAGATGCGCGCCGCGTATCCCGATCCAAGATCGTGATCCACGCTCAGCGACCACTGCTCCGTGTAGGGGTCCTTCCAGTTGATGCTGTTGGCCGTGCCGAAGTAGTCGGTGCCATAGGCCGTCGTGGAACCCGCGCTTCCTGATCCAGCATAGACTTGCGGCCATTGGTAGCCGATGGCATGGGTGGTCGAGTTGTAGGTGTTGGAGAATTGCTGCGTATAGGCCTGCACCGTGCCGGTAAGCGAATAGAAGCTCGAGCCCAGCATGTTGATGTTGTAGAGGCCTGCGCCGCCGCGCACCGCCCACTTGTCGTTGCCGAAGGGACGATAGGCAAAACCAAACCTGGGCATGAAACGCTTCTTCGGATACATCTTCAGGCCCGAGGGAAAGCCGGCAGCCTGGTTGCCCACCACTTGCATGCAGGGAGCTCCATTGACGGTTGCCGAGTTGGTCGCGTTGATGCCGTCGGCATCGCAAGCATTGGCGCTGGCCAGGAAGCTTTGCGCCAGCAGCGATTGCTTGCCCGTGGGGTAAATCACCCGGCCGGCAAGAGACACCGTGGGGTCGAAGTTGCCGATGTCGCCGCCCTTGTCGTAGTAACCGGGATGGAGCTCATAGCGCAGGCCGAAGGAAAGCGTCAACTGCGGGCTGAGCCGCCACTCGTCCTGCCCGTAGAAGTGAAAGTGCTGGGAGACACCGTCGTTGTCCTGCGAGACTACGTCGTAAAACGTCTGGTCGGGAATGCCCAGCAGGAAGTCGGCAAAATCGACCCCCGTGAACAGGCCGGTGCTGCTGCCACTGGCATTGAACCCATAGGTGCCGTAGTTGTCCGAGCCGTTGAAGCCCAGCGGCGTAACCGCCTCCAGCGTCTGAATGTCGCCGCCGATCTTGATGGTGTGGTTGCCCTTGGTCCAGATGACGACGTCGCTGTAGTCGTACGTGTTGGACTTGGTCAATTCGGTCAGCCGGTCGGCGTTCAGGCTTTTGATGTTGTTGAAGTCCATCTCCGGAATGCCGTTGTAGAACAGATTTTGCAAACCTTGCCAGCCTTCGCCCACAGTCCAGGCGTTGCCGTTGAAGCTGTCGGTGGTTCCCGTGGTTACACGTGTAAACCCGAAGCCGCCTTCATTGATCAGGTTGGGCTTGATGCTCCAGTTGGTGTCAACCTTGAGAACCCGGTTCTGGCTGGTGTTCAACTGCGAAGGGACGAGAAGCTCTTCGGGACTGTTGATGGGGAAGTTTTTCCAGGTGAACTTGCCCCACACCAGAAACTTCTGGTTGGACCCGAAGTATTGATCGCCGCGCACGTCGAACTGGTCGGAGTGGCGGCTATTATT
>DASWZM010000277.1:0-3336 GCA_036404455.1 Occallatibacter sp.
CGCGCCAGCGCAAGCTGCCAGCCGACGCCACCGGCGGTTCCATCGCCACCGTGACCAACTTCGGCACCTTCGGTCTCACCTGGGCCACACCGATCCCACTGCCCGAGCAGACCCTGGTGCTGGGCATGGGCGCGGCCCGCCGCGTGCCGAATTGGGACCCCGCTCAGGCCCAATTCGTCCCCGCTATGGAAGCCAACGTGACACTCAGTTTCGATCATCGCGTCCTCGATGGCGGCGCGGCTGGCCGTTTGCTCGCCCGCGTCGCTCAACTGCTGGCCAGTCCCGAAAAGCTCTAGACTCACCGGCCAGCCGGCGACCCGACAAACAACTATGAAAGTACGCAGAGGCAAGTTCTCCGGTGCCATCGGCAACGAAGTGTACGTCAAGACTAAGCAGGGCCAGGTCGTGCGCAGCCGGCCCCGTCGTACGCCGCGCGCCACCGACGACCGGTTGCGCGCCCGCGCAAATCTCGGCCGTGTCGCGAGCCTGTGGCGCACGCTCTCAAACGAGCAATTCGCCGCCTGGGCCGCGGCGGCCAAAAAGGAGGGGATGCTCCCCTACCGCTTCTTCTGCCAAATCAACGCCACCCTCGCCGCCTACGGAATACCGCGCCTGCTCGACCCGCCCAAACGCGAGAAACTCCGCCCCAATCCGGTCGAAGCGCTGGAAATCCGCAACCCGCGCGGCGAGTTTACGATGAGACTCAGGGTGCCCGAGCCGCCCGCCCAGTTCACCTTTGTCTTCGGACTGCGATCGTGCAGCCGCGGCATTTCGGTGCCCCGGAGAAACGGGGTCCTCCTCGGCCCGCTGCCCCAGGCGGTGCGAGGCTGGAGCGCCATCACGGACCTCTACGTCAACAAGTTCGGCCAGCCCCCGCCCGGCACACGCGTCTTCATCTGGACGCGGCAGCTCCTCAACGGCCGCACCGACGCCCTCAAGCTGACCTTCGCCGACGTGCCCCCGCCGGAGCACTAGCCGCCAGGCCACAGCAGCGCCATAGCATCGCCTTACCAGAGCAATAGTAGCGCAATAGTAGCTAGCATGTTGCAAGCATGTTCCTAGCAGCCTGTCGGACTTAGCCCACGCCCCTGGATAAGGTCGTGACCGTAGCCGTCCCATGGCCTGGGACAATGAGGTTTGACCCGACGGGGTCAGATTCAGACGCCCACGTCTTAGGCTTTCAACCGAAGTTCCCGCAAGGCCGATTCCGACTCCGCTTTGCTCCTTTTCAATTCGTTGCGGCCAGTTTCAGGCCCGCGCCCAGCCGATGCAACCGTTTCAAGTTGTAGGCCAGACACACCAGCGTCCACTCCAGCGACACTTTGGCCTGCCCGCGCAAGCGGAACTGGCGGAAGCCCAGCACCGCTTTGATAATCCCGAACACCGGCTCCACGGTCTGTTGGCGCAGCTTGTATAGCCTCTTGCCCGCCGTCGTTTTCAATCGGTGGCGCATCACTTCCTTGAGGCTGGCCTCTGGCGCCGGAGCCTCCGGTTCGGAGTGCACTTCCAGATCGGTCACGCTCCGGTGATGCCCAGTCTTCTCCACTGCCGAATAGACGAGAGTGCCCGCGGGCGCGCCTGGCTCGGCGCGCTCGACCTGTCGCACGGCTCTTTCATTGAAAAAGCCGCTGTCCACCAAGGCCGCGGCCACCGAGCCCACCTCGGCGGGGATGACTGCCAGCGTCGGCACCAATTCCTGTTTGTCGTTAGGCGCTTGGCTGACGCGCTCGCCCACGATTAGCCGGCTCTCAACCTCCACGGCCGCTTGCGCATTGTAGCTCTGCTCGAAGTGGTGGCCATTGCCCGCCTTCATGATCCGGCTCTCGGGATCGGTGAAGTTGTATTGGTCGCCAGGCGCGGGCGTCGGCGTCGGCGGCTGGGGAGTGTGGGCGCCTACCTTTTCGCCGCGTTCCTTTTTGGCGGCACGCTCGGCCATCTTCTCTTGGTATTCGGCCAGTTGGGCGCGGTAGCGGGCCTGGGCGCGGGCCTCAATCTCGGCCCGGGCTTGCGCCAACGCGGCCTTACGCTCCTGCCGACGGCTGATCTCCTCGGGGATCGTCAACCCGTCCTGCAGCGGCGTGGCGTCGGCCTGCTCGGCCTTGGCCAGAAGTTGCTGCACTTCCAGTTCGAGTTGCGCGCTCAGTTCACCGGCCCGTTCATAGCTCACGGCGTTGTGTTTGCTGGCATTGGCTAAAACCTTAGTGCCGTCCGCCGCCACGGTGAGTTGACCGAACCGGAGCACTTTGAGTTGCTGGGCCAGTTGCAGGACTTTGACGAAGCTCTCGCTCAGCAGCCCTTGGTTCTCACGGCGGAATGTGCAAAGGGTATCGTGGTCAGGATGGGTGTCGGCGGTGAGCACGCGGACCGGGACGCTGTCATAAGTGCTCCGCTCGATACGTCGGCTGCTGAAGACGCCCGTGGCATAGCTATAGATAAGCAGGGCTAGCACCATGGACGGAGGATACTGTTCGTCGCCCGTGCCGCGCGTGTTGACCTTGACCCGGCGCAGATCCATGACCTCTATCGCGTCCAGGATGAAGTGGACCAGGTGATCGTCGGGCACCCACTCGCGCAGGTTCGGGGGCAGAAGCAGCGGGGTGTCGCGGTCTATCACAACGAAGCGGGTGGCCATATTCTTCAGACGCATCACCTGCGCAGCTATTCAACGTAATCACATAAATATGATGCTTTCTAAGTCCGACAGGCTGCTAGCGGGTGGCTTGCCTGTGGCTCTACCAGGCTTTGGGTGATGCGATCCGTTCGCACCCTGTGGCTCATGTCGCCACGATATTCACCAGCCGCTTCGGCAGCACAATGACCTTCCTGATGGTCTTGCCTTCGAGGAAAGGCCTCACCTTCTCGGATGCCAGAGCCACGCGCTCCAGGTCCGCCTGGGAAGCGGTCGCCGCCACCTTGATGACGTCCCGTAGCTTGCCGTTGACCTGGACGGGGATTTCGAGCGTGTCCTCGACGAGCAGAGCCGGGTCGAACTTTGGCCACGCGGCGTAACTGAGGCTTGTGGCGTGCTGCGGGCCACGCGTCGCGTGGAGCTTGACCCACAGTTCTTCCGCCACGTGCGGAGCAAACGGCTGGAGCAGAATCAGGAAGTCGCGGAGCACGCTGGATGGCTTCGTTTCCCACGTCGTTGCTTCATTGATGAACACCATGAGAGCAGAGATCGCGGTGTTGAAGCGAAGGCCATCAAGGTCCTCGGTCACCTTCTTGATGCAGGCGTGAAGCGCCTTGAGCTGGACGGCAGTCGGCTGGGTGTCGCCGATGCCGGGGGCGAGCTGGATCTTCCCCAGCAGCTCCGTGCCCCGCTGCGGCTCCGTGGTC
>DASWZM010000278.1:0-2912 GCA_036404455.1 Occallatibacter sp.
CGGGAAACTCCAACGTCCAGGTAAGCGCCGGTTACAAGAGCAACGAGATCGGCTTTGGCTGGAGCAACGCCGTGTATCTCAAGATGAAAGAAGTGTTGCAGACGCCTGTGACGGCTGCTGCGAATTAGCGGGGTTCCGAAAAAATCGCCGGAGATCGCGTTCGGTCAAAAAAAGGGGCGCGTCCACACAAAGCGGAAACGCCCCTTTTCCTTGTTGCATGGTTGTTGTTACTCCGGCAGCGACAACTTGCCTTTGATTTTGAAGGTCCGGGTCACCACCTGTGCGCCGCTATGCGGCTGTCCGCCGCCCACTGAAATTGAGTACTCGCCCTCGGCGACGATGGGCTCTCCGGCTTCAGTAACCATGCTCAAGTCGCGGGGTTGAAGCTCAAAGCGCACCTTTTGCGAGGCTCCAGCTTCCAGATGGACCCGCTGGAAGGCCCGCAACGCCCGCAGCGGCGCGCCCGAAACGTCAGGGAATTCGAGATAGAGTTGAGCCACTTCGTCGCCTGGCCTGAGGCCGGTGTTGGTGACCGTGATATCAGCAACCACCGGGCTGCCCGCCGGCACCGCATTGGTGGGAACCGTAAGTCCGCTGTAGGAGAAGGTGGTGTAACTCAGGCCATAGCCAAAGGGATAGAGCGGCGTTCCCTGAAAATAGCGGTAAGTGCGGCCCTTCATCGAGTAATCCTCGAAGGGCGGCAATTGGCTCACATCCTTGTAGAAGGTTACCGGCAGCCGCCCCCCGGGGTTGTTTCGGCCACTAATCGTTTCCGCCACGGTCGCTCCGCCCTCTTCGCCGGGATACCACGCTTCAAGAATCGCGTTGGCGTGTTCCCTGGCCCAGTTGACGCCCAGCGCGCTGCCGTTGATGAGCACCACGACCAGCGGCTTGCCTGTGGCGGCCAGGGCTTCCAGCAGATCCTGTTCGGGCTTGGGCAGGTCGATGCTGGTGCGGTCGCCGCCCTTGAAGCCCGGCTCATTCACTGGCATCTCTTCGCCTTCGAGTTCGCTGGTGATGCCTACCACTGCAATCACCAGATCGGCGGCTCTGGCTGCGGCAATCGCCTCCGGTTGGGGCCGCATGTCGACCTTCGACCACACCAGCCGGGCCACGGAGTCGGAGTTCTGGCTCTGCCCATATTCCATCAACAGCTGATAGGGCTTACCCTTCTCCAGATGCACGCGTCCGAGCGTTGCGTCGACGCCGCTGTTGTGAAAGGCCCTGGTGACTTCCTTCCCGTCCAGCGAGAGACGGAAGAAGCCCTGCCCTTCAATGCCCAGGTTGTAATCGCCGGTCTCCGCGGGCGCAAGGGTCGCTTCCCAGCTCACAGCCAGCGGATTGATTCCGGCCACCTCGATGGGTAAAGGCGCTGCCGACAAGTCGATGCCCGGTTCGACGCGGGTGGCGAGAATCGTGGGCTTGTAGTTGGGCTCCATGGCGGCTCTCATGTCCAGCCTCGTGTAGTTGGCCCTGGCTCCCGGCTTACCGTCCGTAGTCAGCAATGCCGCGGGCACGGGCGACGCCTCCTTGTCCAGGAACTGCGTGCCCGGAACAAAGTTGAAGGTGGCTTGGGGGAGTTCGTTTTTCAGGCCCTCCAGTATGGAGACCGTGTGAGTGGGAATGCCGTTGTAGTTGCCCAGCAACGCCCGCGTCTGGTTGGCCAACGGCCCAACCACTGCGATCCTTGCGCTCGAGCTCTTCAGGGGCAGCACGCCGTCGTTCTTCAACAGCACCATGGATTCATTGGCCAGTTTGCGAGCCAGGGCGCGATGCGCGGCACTATTGAGTTCGCTCTCATCGATCTTCGAGTAGGGCACCATCTCCGGCGGATCGAACATGCCCAGCTTCATCCGCGCGGTAAACAGGCGCACCAGCGCCACGTCGATCTCGCTTTCTTTCAGAAAACCCAGTTTCACGGCGTCGAGATAGGGCCTGTAGTCGTGATCGTCGGTCACCTTGGCGAAGAAATCCCCGCACTCGTTATCCATGCCGCGCTGCAGGCTGATGGCTGAGGCCTCCGGCTGAGTGGGCTTGTAGTGGTGGCCGTTGAAGATGTCGGTGACCGCACCGCAGTCCGACACCACGTAGCCCTTGAAGCCCCATTTGCCTCGCAACTGGTCTTGAAGCAGAAACTCGTTGGCGCAGGCGGGCTGTCCGTTGACGCTATTGTAGGCGCACATCACGGAGCCGGCCTTGGCCTCGGTCACCGTGGCGCGGAATGCGGGCAGATAGGTGTCCAGCTCGTCGTGCTTGCTCACTGTAACGTCGGCCATGTGGCGCGTGGGCTCCGGTCCGCTGTGCACGGCAAAGTGCTTGGGAGTGGAGATAACTTTGTAGTAGTGGGGATCGTCGCCCTGCATGCCGGTGACAAAGGCCACGCCCATGCGCGCGGTCAGGAACGGGTCCTCGCCATAGGTCTCCTGGCCCCGTCCCCAGCGCGGATCGCGAAAGATGTTGATGTTGGGCGCCCAGAAGTCCAGGCCCTCCATGATGTTGCTGTGCCCGGCCCGCTCGTCCTGGACGTGCTTGATACGCCCTTCGGTGCTGATGGCCATCGCCATCTCGCGGATGCCCGGCGTATCGAATGTTGCGGCCAGGCCGATGGGCTCGGGAAACTCGGTGGTTCCATTCACGGCAACGCCGTGCAGCGCTTCGCTCCACCAGTCGTAAGCCGGCACATTGAGCCGCGGAATGGCCCGCGCCTGGTTCAACAACTGGGTGCCCTTCTCTTCAAGCGTCATCCGGTGCACCAGGTCCGCCGCCCGCTGCTCCGCCGGCAGGCCGGGGTCAAGGTACGCGGGCTTCTGGGCGTCCTGCGCCCCGGCCGTCCACGACCCTCCGCAACACGCCAATGCCAGAGCTACGATTCGCAATCCAAAGGGCTTCATCGCTTTCCTCTTTCAGAGATC
>DASWZM010000279.1:0-4783 GCA_036404455.1 Occallatibacter sp.
AGTGTAAGGTCATGGGTGCCCCACCGGGGTGCCCTCTGGGCCCCGCGTCCTTGCTTTTGCGGCTACAGCGGAACCAGAGTAGATGTATCCCGAAAGCAAGCCCGCTAAGTGGCTTTTTCCTTAAGAAAAAAGCCACCCAGAAGACTCTCTGCAAGGACACGTTTACTCTGGTTTCGCTCTACGGGGTTTAGGTGAGGGCTTCGGTGGCTTTTGACATTCTGGCGGTGCGCTGGATCTTGTCCCACGCGAAAGGCTTGCCGTCGATGGCGCGCTTGAGGGTTTTGAAGAGGACGATGGAGAAGACCTGGCGGTAGGCGAAGCGCTGCAGCCAGATGTGGAAGAGAAGCCATCCGTCGCCCTTGTTGGCGGGATGGCGGCGCTCCAGCGAGAAAGCGATGGAGGAGGTGACGAAGTCGATGAGCAGGAAGGCGCCAAAGTAGGCCAGCAGCTTTTCAAAGCTGGCGGCGGAGGCGGCTTCGGGGTGGTAGTGACGGTCAATGAAGTAGTTGACGATGCCGGCCGCAAACATGAGGTCGATGAAGGGCGATACCAGGGGCAGCAGCATCTGGAAGATGAGGATGTTGGGCAGGGCGAACAGGCCCATGGCCTTGTTGCGGATGAAGGCGGCGCGATGCTTCCAGACAGCTTGCAGGGTTCCGAAGGACCAGCGAAAACGCTGGCGCATGAGGCCCTTGGCGTCGACCGGAGCTTCAGTGAAGGCGAGGGAGCGGTCTTCGTAGTCGACGCGGAGGCCCTGCTCGAGGAGGTTCATGGTGAGGTCTGCGTCCTCGGCGACGGTGTTGAGGGGATAGCCGCCGGCGGCTTTGACGGGAGCGGTGCGCCAGGCGCCGATGGCGCCGGGGACCACGGTGACGACGTGGAAGAGGTCGAGGGCGCGGCGCTCGAAGTTCTGGCTGGTGATGTATTCGAGGGCCTGCCAGCGGGTCCATAGATTGATGCGGTTGCCGACCTTGGCGTTGCCGGCCATGGCACCGATGCGGGGGTCCTCGAAGTGGGGGATGAGCCTGGAGATGGCGTCGGGTGCGATGACGGTGTCGGCGTCGATGCCGACGTAGATTTCTTCGGACAAGCGGTCGAGGGCGAAGTTGAGGGCGGCGGCCTTGCCGCCGTTGGGCTTGGTGAGGATCTGGAGACGGCCGGCGGCGATTTCGGCGGCGTAGGCATCGCGGGCGACGTCGAAAGTGCGGTCGAGGGAGCCGTCGTCGATGACGATAATGTGGAGGTTTTTGTAGTCGGAGTTGAGGACGGAACGGATGGTGCGGACGATGACGGTTTCTTCGTTGTAGGCGGGGATGAGGACGGCGATGCGGGGGTTGTAACCGGACGAGGCCTGGGCGTGGGGCTTGCGGAGGCGGTCGATGATGGCGAAGACACCGACGATGACGAGGCGGGCGCTCATGAGGATGTCGCCGAGGAAGAATACCAGTGCGATGAAGGTTCCGACGATCTGCACGCCGGAGAAGGCGACGGAGTCAGGCAAGGCGCGCAGGTACTGCCTCACAGTGAGCGGAGGCATGACCTGGGCGGTGTTTTTGCCCATAAGGGCGGAAACGGGGACGATGGTGTAGCCGTGGGCGCGGAGGGCGTCAATGAGGACGGGGAGTGCGGCGACGGTGGCGGAGCGGTCGCCGCCGCCGTCGTGCATGAGGATTATGGAGCCGCGGAACTGCGGCTTGATCTTCATGAGTTGTAAAAAGTCGAGGACGGTTTGCGTGATTTCCTGTGGGGACTTGCGCGGATGCTCTTTCCAGTCGTCGGTGTCGATCTTGCTGCCGATGATGATGTAGCCATCGTTCTGGATGGGCACGACCGGCGCGGCCTGGTCGTCGGTTTCGGGCTCCTCGTCGGTGTCGTAGGGGGGACGGAAGTAGAGCGGCTGGACGCCCAGCTTGCTGGCGAACAAGCGCTCCGTGAGCGTGACCTGCAGGTCCAGTTGGTGCGGCGAGATTTCGCTGATGTCGGGATGCGTGTAAGTGTGGTTGCCAATCTCATTGCCTTCACGCGCGACACGCTGCATGAGGCCGATGTTCTCCGCGGCCTCGTTGCCAATGATGAAGAAGGTTCCCTTGACGTTTTTCTGTTTCAGGATGTCGAGGATCTTCGGGGTCCATTTGGGGTCGGGCCCGTCGTCGAAGGAGATGGCGACTTCAGTGGGATGGTAGCCGTAGTACTGGACGGTGTAGGTGCGGGGATAGACATCCATGTGCTCATCGACGATGAACTTCTTGCGGGGATCGGTTTCGTCGGTGTCGAGTTCGACGGTCCGCTTGCCGGTTTGGGGCAGGCCGGTGACGCGCATGATGTCGCCCTCGCCCTCGATGTCCACGTCGTGGCCGGGTAGGACGGAACCAAGAGCCTGGAGCGATTCGGGGGCGCTGGGCTTGTCCCAGACGTTCCAGAGGGAGCTGTCCTCAGTGCCCAGGCGCCAGAGAGCGAAGGTTTGCAGACCGAGCTGGCGGGCGGCGCGCAGCTCGTTGAGCACCGTGACTCCATCGAGGAACCAGACGACATGGCGCTGGTTCAAGTCCTCATCGATGTACTCGAAGTGCGGATTGAGGGTGTCGTAATCGAGATCGAGGTCGGCGTCGGCATCGGAGGCGCTCTGCCAGGTTTCGGAGACGGAGAGGTCTATGGTGTTGAGGACCTGGGGCTTGGGAAGCTTTTTGGCGCTCCCTTTTTTGGGAGGAACGGGAATGGAGAGGGTCCAGTCGTAGCCGTAGTTGCCGATGGCGCAGATGAGCTTCTCCTTGGGCACGATCTTGAGCACGCGGGTCAGGTTGGCGACGAACCACTCCTGGCTGGCGATGGGCCCCGGATCGCTTGTGATCTGGTGCTGGTCGTAGTTCATGAGGATGATGCCGTCGGAGCTGGCGGAAATCTGCTTGAGTTCATCGTCGGAGGTGGCGACGGCGGTGTTGACGAAGAGGCGGAGGTCGCGCGGGTGCATGTCGGCGTAGAGCTCCTGGATGAAGCTCAGGTAGGCCGGGGTGGCGTCGTTGGGAAGGCTCTCAAAGTCCAGCGATAGGCCGCGATAGACCGGGAATGCGGTGAAAAAGCGAAGAATCTGCTGCCGCAGAGCGGCGCGCTTGTTCTGGTCTTTGAGGACCTCGCCGACGTTGGAGTCCCAGTTCTGGGTATTGGCGTTGAAGTTGTTCAGGTGGGGGAAGATCTCGGTGTCTTCCTTTGCCGCCTGGATGACGCGCTTGATTCTGTCAGAGTCGTCGGGGTCGTGGACAGTGGCGCCGTCGACGATGGGGTACTCGCGGTGGCTGTCGTTGTGGATGCCCAGCAGCGTTGCCTGGGGCGCGTCAACGTGCAGCCATTCGGGAAACAGGAAATCGATCTGGTGGACGTGCTGCTTGAACGAGGAGTAGCTGGCCTCGTCGTACGGTACGTAGTAGGCGGCACGCAGACCTTCGCCGGTGTTCAAGGGGATATCGGAGGGTTTGCGGCCGGTCTTGCGGCGGGCGGGGCGTGGGGCCTTGGTGCCGCGCAACAACGGGGTACGTTCGGGCAAGGCTTTGTAGTTGTGTTTGGGGATGGGCAGCAGCAGCTCAGGCAAGTGCTGAAAGCGCAGGACGTTGAAGATGAAGCCGGCCAGAACGAGCGTGGAGAGGACGGCGGTTGCATCGAAGATGCGGCGCAGGCGCTTCCAACGCTTTCGTTGGGGGTCGAAGAATATCTGTTTATCCGGCATGAACGGTCTTGTTTTCAGAGCATTTCCCGAATTCACGTGACATAGGGAAGGCTCGTGGAGGATGGCTTTTACTCCCACCCCAGCGACAAAGACCTGTCGCCGGGGAACCTGGGAAGGAAAAAGGCCACTCGGCTGTCGTGGCTCCCGCAACACCCATTCGGGAAATGCTGTACCTGGGCGAAAACCGTGGAAACGGTCTACGCTATACAGTACGAATCGTATGGAAGCTGACCCCGAGAGTCAATTGACGGCGTTGCGAAGGAGAATCGGCGGACCGTTGAACGTGGCGCTGGCGCTTGCCGGCGGCGCGTGGCTGCGTTTGTGGATGCTGAAGGCGTTCCCTCAGGTTAACGGGGATTCGCTGATCTACGGCAACCTGGCAAAGAGCCTTTTGCTGCACGGACGGTTTGCGCTGGCGGACGGGAGCGGGGTGCTCACCGAGACGCTGATCCGGCTGCCGGGGTATCCGCTGTTTGTGGCGCTGTGTTTCAGGCTGTTTGGCGTGGAAAACTACAACGCGGTGATATACGTGCAAATTGCGCTGGAGCTGGCGGGGTGTTTGCTGCTGGCGGGGTTTGTATGGCGGATCGCGCCCTCAGAGGTCAGGGGCGGGGCGACGCTTTGTACACTGTGGCTGGCGGCACTGTGCCCGTTTACGGCGATCTATGCGGTGGCTCCGCTGACGGAGACGCCGACATTGTTTGCGATTGCGCTGGCGCTGTGGGCGCTGGCGGGGTTCGATGCGCGGCCGGGGTGGGGGAATGCGCTCGCGTTTACGTTTGCGGTGAGCTTTGCGGCGCTGCTGAGGCCGGATGGGGCGCTGGTGGGAGTGGCGCTGGCGCCGGGGCTGGTGATGGGGCTGCGGGGGAAAACGCCAGAAGAGAATTCCTCAGGGGCTAAAGCCCGCGCCGATTCTTCTGTGTTGAATGCCGGGGCTAAGACCCCGACCTACCAACCCGTACCCTTCACCGGACCCACTGGCTTGAGGCTGGTGCGGATGGGAGTAGTTTGCGTTTTGCTGGCGCTGGCGCCGTTTGCGGCGTGGACGGCGAGGAACTGGCGGGT
>DASWZM010000280.1:0-1946 GCA_036404455.1 Occallatibacter sp.
TGGCCTCCGCTGCGGTGCTCGTCGTGCTGCTGATCCTCTGCTATCACCTGTGGTATGTGGGACTGCCCTTGTCCGGCCTTGCCACGCCGCTCGGGTTGGAACACATGTTCCCCATCATGACGTATTACACGCTCACGGTGATGCTCTTTCCGCTGCTTCTCCTAGCATCCCGCGTCCACCGCGTCTGGCGGCTCACCATGGGCGGGCAACAGCCGCGCATCCCATTCTCTGTTTATGTCGAGGAGGCGTGGATGTACGTGTACCAATCGGTGACTCACTCGCTGATGAGGAAGTGTCCGGAAAGAGGCCGGTGGCTGGGGCATTGGATCCTCGCCCTGGGCACGGTCATGATGCTGACCATCAAGGTCTTCGCTCTACGGTGGTTTCAAACCGACAACATTTATCCCTGGTACAACCCGCAGCGCTGGCTGGGATACCTCGCCGCCGCCTTCATCTTCTACGGCGTCGTCGACATCCTCATAGGACGGGCGCAGGCGAAGAAAGAAATCTACAAGGAAACGCGGCCGGAGGATATGGTCTTCCCCATCCTGCTTTTGCTGACGGCGGGCAGCGGATTGGCTGTGAGCATCTTCAGGTGTTCAGGCTTGGCGTTCGCTGCTCACTGCACCTATGCCCTGCACGTGATTATCGCCACGCCGATGCTGGTGGTAGAGATGCCGTTCGGCAAGGCGGCACACATGATCTATCGTCCGCTGGCCTTGTACTTCCAGGCGGTCAAGGAGCGGGCCGCACAGCAGGCACCCGCGGCGGAGGTCGTTCCCCATGCGGTCTGAGGAGTCCCAAACCCCACCTGTGGGTGCTGCCCTGGTCGTGGGAGGCGGTATCGGCGGCATGCAGGCGGCCCTCGATCTCGCCAACGGCGGCATCAAGGTGTACTTGGCCGAACGCGGCCCTGCCATCGGCGGGGTCATGGCGCAGCTCGACAAAACCTTTCCCACCAACGATTGCGCGATGTGCACCATGGCGCCGCGTCTGGTCGAGATCGGCAGGCACAAGGATATCGAACTTCTTACCTTGAGTGAGGTGGAACGCGTCGATGGGCAGCCCGGGAATTTCACGGTCAGTATCAAGAAGCAGCCGCGTTTTGTGGACGCGACGAAATGCACCGGCTGTGGAGCTTGCACGGCGGAGTGTCCAGTAACGCTGCCCTCGGAGTTCGATCTGGGGCTGGGAGAGCGGAAGGCGATCTACCGGCCGTTCCCGCAAGCCGTCCCCAACATCTCCGCCATTACGCGCCGCGGGATCTCTCCCTGCGAGGCCGGATGCCCCATCCATCAGAGCGGGCAGGGCTACGTGACTCTGATCGCGCAAGGGCGCTTCGAGCAGGCGCTCCAGGTCATTCTGCGCGACAACCCGATTCCGTTGATCTGCGGCCGGGTCTGCACGCACCCCTGCACCACCGCCTGCACGCGCACCCACGTGGACGATCCGGTAAATTTGCCGGCGTTGAAGCGTTTCGTTACCGACCACTGCCCCGATTACAAGTTGCCGCAACCGACCGTGCCCGAACGTCCGGAGAAGATTGCGATCATCGGCTCAGGACCAGCCGGCCTCCTCTGTGCCTACCAACTCCGCCAAAAGGGCTATGGCACGACGATCTTCGAGGCGCTCCCGGTGGCGGGCGGGATGCTGGCGGCCGGCATTCCTTCTTTTCGGTTACCCCGACCCTTGCTGAACGCCGAGCTGGACCGGCTGCGCGCGACAGGGATCGAGATCCTGCTGGATACGCCGGTGGGCCGCAGCATCAAGTTCGAAGAATTGCGCAAGAGCTACGCGGCGGTTTTCGTCGCCATCGGGGCTCACGTGGAACGGAAGCTCGGCATCCCCGGTGAGAGCATGTCGGGTGTCACCGGCGGGGTGGAGTTCCTGCGCCGGCTCAACCTCGGCGGTCCGGTACTCCCAGGCCGCCACGTGCTGGTGGTGGG
>DASWZM010000281.1:0-9239 GCA_036404455.1 Occallatibacter sp.
GCTTTGGTTGATCGGGCCATCTGTCATAAACATATTACCTCTTAAGGCGCAGGTCAAGCACCGGGTGACTACCTCGCCACCCCTTCACTACCCTGTCAAATTCGAAATTACCTTTTGTGTAAAGGGAGTGATTACGCCACCTTGCGGCGTGCCCTTTTCCCGCGGAACCAATCGCCCGTCCTCTTCTTGCACTGGCGCTTTCAGCCAGCGCTTGATGTACAGGACCATCCACCGCTGCGAAGCGTGTTTCTTTACCGCTCGTAGCAGCAGACTTTGATCCAGATTGTCGAAAAAGGCCTTGATGTCCAGGTCCAAAACCCAGTCATAACGCCAGCATCGCTGTCGCGCCTGACTCACGGCATCCAACGCCGACTTCCCCGGTCGATAACCATAGGAGTCTGCATGAAACCCTGGGTCCACTTCCGGCTCCAGCCTTGCCTTCACAACCTGTTGCGCGATTCTATCCGCCACCGTGGGAATTCCCAGGCTTCTTTCTCCACCACTCTTTTTCGGTATCTTCACTGTCCTGACTGGTGGTGGAAAGTAGCTGCCCGATGACATCCGATTCCAAATCTTGTAAAGGTTCTTCTTCAGATTCCTTTCAAAACCTTGGATCGTTTGACCATCGGTTCCTGCTGCTCCTTTATTCGCTTTCACCCGCTTATACGCTTCCCAGACCTCCTTCTTTGAAATACAAAACGGCTTTGCCTCATTCCTCGGGCTCCTCCCATCAACTGGTTGGCTCATTGAATCAGGCTCCTTGACACAGCCCCTTTGCTCCATCCCTTTATCGGGGACTTCACAGCTACTACGAGCTGTCCCGCCCCTGAATCTCCGCATCCGTACTCTCGCCCTCGCGGTACTACCACTTGTGGCTTCTCCGTTAGCATCGAAGATTCAGGTTCCCACGTTCCGCTAATCCGCCTCGTTGGCAAGCTCAGGCCACCTCTCATGCCGGATGCCGCTCCGCCCGTAAACAGGCACCGTCGGAGCTTATCCCGCAGTAACAATAACGCCGCGGTTTTGACATCGTCTCATTGCTTTCGACACTTCATCAGTGGTTTCCTTGTAGTCCTCTTCTTGCCTGACACCTGACCCGGTCTCGCCGGGCCTTTTCCTTCTGTGCTCACGACCATGGCTTTTGACCACAGCCGCCGAAGGTGGTTTGAAACCTGCTCCTGCAAGCCGGTTTCGAGGGGCCTCCCCTCATCGGATAAGCAGTTACGCGCTACTCGGCCTTAACGGCCTTTTGCGCTCGTGGCGCACTATCACCGGCAATCCAGAATTTGGGCTGTCAAGCCGGTAAGGTCGTCTTTGGGGCAAATCCCACTCCCCAAATCAGCAGGATCGAGATGGACTCCCCCGCGGTTTGATCCAACGTATAAAGCAGACGAAACGAACACGTTGATGACGATTCAATGCACATCGTATCGTGATGGCCCGTTCCCGGAAGTGCTACGTCCCATCGGCGGGAGGCACTCCGATCGAAATTCGGCAACCGTGTTGAAGAGGCTTGAGACGGCAAGGAAGCATCGGACGCAATAACGTGGCAACCGTAGTGCGGCCCTGGTGATAACGCAAAGTCAATGTTTGCTCTCCAACCCTTCACGCTCAAAAACGTGCAGGATAAATTCTCCCGCGCCGTATCCCACCATTGGCAAGGCTCCCGTGGGATCGCCCAGCCGTCCGGGAAACAGCCGGCAGGGCAAGGCGACATACATTTCAGGGATGATGTTGTGGTCCGCGACTGCTTTCAAAACGATGCGTTTGAGGATCGCGGCCGCCTCGACATTCCTTCCAAGCTGCCAATCGACTTCCGCCAGGCTGAAATCGACGAACAGGAATTCCTGCCTCTCATACCAATACTCAAAAATGGCCGGATCCGTGTAATTGCTGCGGACGCGCCGGTAGCCGCCTGAATCCACTTTCAGAAGCTTCATCCTGTCCACCGTGTCGCGCACGAGGGCCGGATCAGTGACGACACCGAAATTGATGATTGCCAGCAGGGCGCCGTCAATATCGTTCTTTACCCCTTCTTCAAGCGTTCCGTGCAGCTCTCCGCCCCGGACGAAAGCGGCGCTGAACCCCTTCTCCAGCAAGGCCACTTGGCTCAGGATCTGGCTTCGGGTTGCTTCGTCCCCGGCGCGGCGCGCCACTTCAGCAAAGTTGCGCAGGCCCACAATGGCGGCGGCCGTGGAAAACGCGAAATGCTTCTTGTCTTTCTGGTGCTCCTCCCAGATGGAAGTGTCGGCGGCGACGATCAAGCCCTGATCCGGGCCCTGGCCGTACTTCTCCAGGTTCATGAGCAGCGGTTTCGCCACGAAATCCCTGGCGCTTTCGTAGAGCGGGCCGCGGTAGGTGGGGATCGTGAGCAGAGCCGGATCGTCATATTGCCGCAGGTATTCGCCCAATACCCACAGCGCAAGGCCCCAATCGTCGAATTCAATATTGGTACTGCCTTCCTCGGTAAAAAATGGCTCTTCCGAGCCGTCCCCGAAGTAGCGGACCACCGAGATCTGGTAATCGGCGCCCTGGGTCTGGGCGCGCATCTTTCCCGTGGGCTGCGCGTTGAAGTAAGCCAGCAGCGCGGCACGCGCCTCGCTCCGGTGTCCCATGCGGGCCAGCGCAACAGCCGCATAAGCCATGTCGCGCACCCACGGCGTGAACCACACACCGTCGGGCAAACTCGCAACGATAAGCCCGTTGTTGTTGCGTCCCGGACGATTGGGCTCGCGGCTTTGCGCAATGCGGAGCATGACCTCACTCTGACGCCACAGGTGGCGTTCTTCTTCGCCCGCGAAATGTACCGCCGGCCTGGCCCGCCAGCGCTCGATCTCCACAATCTCCCGCTTCGCCAGCTCGCGCGGCGCCAGTCCCGCGCGCCAGCGGTTGAACTCTCTTGCCGTCTGTTCCACTTCGCTGTCACTTTCAAGGGAAACCAGGGCCCAGGCCTGGCTGGTGGCCAGAATCTGCTGCGACTGTGCCGGCTCGACCCGCTTCCCACCCAGCGGAATGAGCAGCAAGGATTCGTCGATACCGTCGAATTTCAGCAGATGCATTTCGCCGCCAAACATCCGCACGACCCTTTGAGACCGGAGCGGCCAGCTCCATTCCACATTCAACCCGCCTCGCCGCGCCTCTGCGGAACCGGATTCCCAACTGATGACAAGAGCTGCCTGCCGTAAACCGAAGGGCATAAAGAACAGACCCTCGCCATCACTTCTGCGGGCGTGGATGACCTGCGAGTCTTCTTCGTACTCTGCCGAGGCGCCTTGTGTCGACGGGCTGTGTCCGCTTCCGTCCGTCCACCCAAGCTCCTTAATGAAATTGGCGGTTTCCACTCCCTCGCTCAGAGGTTTCTGGCTGTCCGGTCGAACAAAACTGTAGGGATGGGCGTAGAACTTGCTCACCGTGGCGGTCTCCGGCGACACCACTGCGAATCCAAAGCCGTTGCCCGTAACCAGATGAGAAGCAGCGGCAGGCAAAGATGCCAAGAGGTTGGCAATGACGACAGGTACAAAACAACGGGCGAAGCACATGGCCAACTCAGTTTCGACGAAGCGCCTGAATTCTGCAACTCCCCCAGCGATTCCTACATAGTGGATGTCCTAACTGATGGTCGGACGCGCCGCCTAAGGTCGGTGCGTCCACGGCGCTGCGCCTGCGGCAATTCGTTCTCAACGTAGCTCTTTGCGATCGAAGTGTTCGAGGCCGTTGACCGGCTCGTTTATCGGTTGCGCAAGATCGGCTTGTGACAAGTTTTTCCGAAGGGCTTGGCATTGTTCCGGGCGGACCACAGCAAATCGGAAGTTGTCCCGTAACGCCGGGAAAGTCCTCTTTCAGTAGGCTCAACTCTTACTTGTTGGCAACAGCCCATAGCGCTCAGTAAAGAGCCCATCGGTGTTACCTTGCGGGTTCCGGGCGAGTAGCAGGCAAACCGGAAACTGGCCAGTTCCGGAATCCAGGCTAATAAGATGGCGCCCCGGCGGCGCCGCGATCCAGATTGGCCTGCGCGCCCAACCAGGCCCATTTCCCGGCAGTGTTGGCCGATTCAGTCAAGCACCAATTTCCCCGAAGTGGGCAAAACAGCAGAAGGGCCACTCGCAGCGAGTGGCCCTTCTTGTTGCAATAAAGTTGAAATGCCGCTACGCCGGCGAAGGCGAACCCTCGGGGTAGTTCGGCCCGCCGCGAGTCTCCGGCTTGAGCACCTGCTGCACAGGGCCGCTGCCCGTGTCGCTGGGCGAAGCCAGCACCGAGCGCAGCGGCGGCAGTTCCTGGCCCTCGATCAGCATCTTCACCTCTTCGGCGTCGATGGTCTCGCGCTCCAGCAGAGCCGCTGCAATGCGGTGCATCGCGTCCGCGTGCGACTCCACAATCGCATGCGCCGATTGGTAGGCCTCGTCGATCAGCCGGCGCACTTCAAGGTCGATCTGCCGGGCCGTCTCTTCGCTGAAGTCGCGATGCTGCGCGATCTCACGGCCCAGGAAGATCTGCTCTTCCTTCTTGCCGAAGGTCAGCGGACCCAGCCGGCTCATGCCGTACTCGCAGACCATGCGCCGCGCCAGGTCGGTGGCGCTTTCAATATCGCTGCCCGCCCCGGTCGACATCTGGTTGAGAAAGATCTCTTCGGACACCCGTCCGCCGTAGGCAATGGCCAGATTTGCTTCCAGGTAATCCCGCGTGTAATTGTGCCGGTCGCCGGGCAGAAAGATCGTCACGCCCAGGGCCATGCCACGGGGAATGATGGTGACCTTGTGAATGGGGTCGGAGTGTACGTGCCGGAACGACACCAGCGCGTGGCCCGCCTCGTGATACGCGGTCACCCGCTTCTCTTCCTCGGTCAGCAGCATGGACTTGCGCTCAGCGCCCATCAGCACCTTGTCCTTGGCCACCTCGAAGTCGTACATCGTCACCTGCTTGCGATTCATGCGCGCGGCGCTCAGCGCGGCCTCATTGACCATGTTGGCCAGGTCCGCGCCGCTGAAACCCGGCGTTCCGCGAGCCAGCACGTTCAGATTGGTGTCGTCGGAGACCGGAACCTTCTTCACGTGCACGCGCAGAATCTCTTCGCGCCCGCGCACATCGGGCAGGCCCACCACCACGCGGCGGTCGAAGCGCCCCGGACGCAGCAGCGCCGGGTCCAGCACGTCCGGCCGGTTGGTGGCCGCCACCAGGATCACGCCGTCGTTGGATTCAAATCCGTCCATTTCGACGAGCAACTGGTTCAGCGTCTGCTCGCGCTCATCGTGTCCGCCGCCCAAACCTGCTCCGCGATGACGGCCCACGGCGTCGATTTCGTCGATGAAGATGATGCAGGGAGCGTTCTTCTTGCCCTGCTCAAACAGGTCGCGGACGCGGCTGGCGCCCACGCCCACAAACATTTCCACAAAATCCGAGCCAGAAATTGAAAAGAACGGGACGTTCGCCTCGCCGGCCACGGCCCGCGCCAACAGCGTCTTGCCCGTTCCCGGAGGACCCACCAGCAGCACCCCCTTGGGAATGCGACCTCCGAGTTTTTGAAACTTCTGCGGCTCCCGCAGGTATTCGATGATCTCCTTCAGCTCTTCCTTGGCCTCGTCCACGCCTGCCACATCCTTGAACGTGACCTTCTTCTGCTGCATCGACAGCAGCCGCGCACGGCTCTTGCCGAACGACAATGCCTTGTTGCCGCCCGACTGCATCTGCCGCAGCATGAAGAACCAGATGGCGCCAATCAGTACGAACGGGCCAATATTGAACAGCAGTTGCAAGGGCAGGTTGCTGGCCTGCTCCTTGATGTTGAAGTTGACCTTGGCAGCGCGCAACTCCTTAGTCAGGCTGTCGGTGCTGTTGGCTGAGATGGTGGTATGGAATTGATCCTTGGCGCCCTTCAGGTGGCCGTGAAGTTCGGTACCCTGGATGGTGGCATCCTGCACCTGTCCCGCCTCGATCTTGTCCAGCAGATCGGAGTAACCGACCTCAGTGTCCTTGCCCATGGCGGCGCCTCTCTGCACCACGCCCCAAAGAAGCATGAGGCAGATGAGGATGAACACCCAGAACATGATCGTTTTGACGGTCGAATTCACCAGGTCTCCTCTTTCCCGGCGGGGGAATATCCTCCAAACAGGATCTCCAACACCACCCACATCATCCTATATAGACGCTTGAAACACCCTCGAAGTCACAGAAAGTGCACAACGGCCGGACGGCATACACCCCTATCCTGCCGCCAGGATGAGCAGTATCTCCGATTGTACTCCCAAGCCGCGAAAACTTGGAACTTTCCCCAGGCCGGTTAACCGCCGGAGTCCGCGCTGTCACCCTTTCCCGCGGTTTTCACTCCGGGAAGGCTCAGGACCACCTTCGCCGATTGAGACCTGGCCTGAAACCCCGCCATCGAGAAGGGCCGCCACAACCCCGATTCCCGGCTCCGGCTCCAACTCCACGCCCTTCATCCACAGAATGCGGCCATCCAACTCCAGCACTGGCCAAACCGCCCGGCTACTTCCCGTAACCCGCAGCCGCTCCAGCACTTCCTTCACCTTACGCGGTCCGCCTGAGTAGCGCAGCCGCACCCGGTCCCCCGCTCTCCAATTGCGCAGCTTGCACATTTTGCCGGAATCAGCCCCGCCGGAATCCGCCGCCTGGCCCTCGTCCTTTGCAGTGGATGCGGAAACCTCAATCCGCAACCGAAGCCCGAACGCCGGAGCCGCAATTTCGCCGGGAATCGACCCCCTGTACTCGGGAATGGCCATCCCTTCGCCCGTTCCTGCCATCGAAACCGCTTCCACCGCCAGCCGCAGTTCGCGCGGGGTTCGCTCGCCGCGCAGTCCCTGCGCCAATTCGCATCGTTGCCCGGCGCGGCCGGTCAGCGCCAGCCCCCGGAGCGCCTCGGTCGATGCAAAATCGAGCGCAACGCCCAACTGGCCTGCGGCATAACGCAGCAGGCGGCGCTGCAAGGCCGGGGCCTGCGCGGCCAGCCTCTTCACGTCCACGGCCAGGCCCTCTCCTGTGGCACGGCCCCCACCCCGTACCGCCCGCCCAGTCATCAACAACTGCGGCGCCACTCGCGCCAATTCGGCCTGCCACCACGCCTCTTCGTCGCGAGCCAGCGCGGCCATCTGCGCCAGGTGCTCGCGGAGTTGCGGGTTCCAACCCTCCAACACCGGCAGCAACTCATGCCGGATGCGGTTGCGCGTGAAGGTCAGATGACGGTTGGACGAGTCCTCCCGCCAGCTCTGCCCCAACGCACCCAGATACGCCTCCACCTCGGCCCGCGTCGCCCCCAGCAGCGGACGCAGAATGCGCCCCTCCGGAAACTCAATCAATGGATGAATCCCGCTGAGCCCTTCCGTCCAGGCTCCGCGGAGAAATTTCGCGCACACGGTCTCCGCCTGGTCGTCGCGGGTATGCGCCGTGGCAACGGCCTCCACCTCGCCCGAGGCCATTAGCTGCCGGAACCAGCCGTAGCGCAGCCGCCGCGCCGCTTCCTCGATGGTCTCCCCGCCCTTGCCTGTCTCTCCGTCGGCCTTTGCCTCTCTCTCGGTATCTACCCGCGCCTCGTGGAAGGCCAGGCCCAGCTCCCCAGCCAGCGCCCGGGCAAAGGCTAGGTCGGCGTCAGCCTCCTCGCCGCGCAAGCCGTGGTGCAGGTGGGCAACGTGCACCACCAGGCCCAATTCCCCGCTCCGCTCGGCCAGGGCGCGCAGCAGGGCCACGGAGTCAGCCCCGCCGGAGAGACCCACAGCCAGCCGCAGACCCGGCTTCAACAGCTTCGTATCGATCGGCAGCTTTGGGGATCTGGTCGGAGCCCCTGCGGATTGAGCCTTCCGGCGCATCCCAAAATCATAGTGCGTCCGCCACCGGTAAATCCTGCCGCAGTTCTCTTATACTGGGCTCCATGCTGCAGACACGTACAGCCTCCTCGGCCGACGCCGCACTCATTGCCTCCCATCGGCGGGCCATGTTCGCGGCCATGGGCCAGACTCAGGATTCCATTTTGGACGCCATGGAACGCAACTGCGTGCCATGGCTCAACCGCATGATCGTCGAGGGAAAGTACATCGGCTGGATTACGGAAGACGACAAAAGCCCCATTGCATCCGCCGGCCTTCTGGTGCTGGACTGGCCGCCCCACCCTCTTGACCCCGCCAGCGAGCACCGCGGCTACCTGCTCAACGTCTTTGTTGAGCGGGATTACCGCAGGCGAGGTCTGGCCCATGCCCTGGTGGACCTGTGCCTGGCTGAAGCCCACCGCAGGCGTATGCGTGTGGTGACTTTGCACAGCTCCGACGCAGGCCGTCCCCTCTATGAGACCTTAGGCTTCCGCGCTACCAGCGAAATGCTCTATGTGGAGCCCGTCGAAGAGTAGCCGCCGCTGCTCGGATTCGCGCAGGAAAAGCGCGCTACGAGCAATGCCCCTATGCCAATGCCCGTTGTATACTTCACCCGGTATGCAAGTTTTCGCCATTCTTCCCGCCGCGGGGCTGGGCACACGGATGGCCGGCCCGCAGCCCAAGCAGTTTCTCGCCCTCAACGGCCTGCCCATCCTGATCCATTCCCTGCGCGCCTTTGCCGCGGTGCAGCGAGTGACGGCCATTTACGTGGCCGTGCGCAAGCCCGAAGTCGAGCGCGTGCAGGCCCAGATAGCCGAATACGCAGCCGGGTACGGCTTTGCCGGCCGCGTCCACGTCGTCGAGGGCGGCGACAACCGCCAGGAGTCGGTCTTCAACGCCCTGGCCGCTCTCCCCGCCGAGCCGGACGACATCGTCCTGGTCCACGACGCCGTGCGCCCGCTCATCGACGCGGCCACCATCGACCGAACCATCGAAGCGGTTGCGCAGTTCGGAGCGGCCATCGTCGGACTGCCCGCCGTCGACACCATCAAGCAGGTGGAGCGAACCGCCCACGGCGCCCTCGTCACCTCCACCATACCCCGCGAGTTCGTGGTGTTGGCCCAGACCCCGCAGGGATTCCGCTACGGCCTGCTGCAGAGAGCCTTCGCCGAGGCTACCGCCGACGGCTTTATTGGCACCGATGAAGCCTCCGTCGTCGAGCGCGCAGGCCTTCCCGTTGCCGTAGTCCACGGTTCTCAGGTTAATCTGAAGATTACCCAGCAGGGCGACCTGGAGTTGGCCGAGTTCTACCTCCGCCAGCGCGCCCGCTGATTGCGGCTGAACCAGAAACTCAGACCCGTCACCGCTTAGCTCTTTCAGAACAGGCACGGTAACCATGGAAACAAGGATCGGATTTGGCTTTGACTC
>DASWZM010000282.1:0-3356 GCA_036404455.1 Occallatibacter sp.
CCACCAACAGGTTTTGGTCGGCGGCCGTTCCCACGGATCGGCGCATCGACGCCAGGCGGGAAACAAACTGCGGCGTGGGCAGTTCGAACTGGCAGACCAGCACGCGGCGGGGGGGCGGGTATGGTGAAGCCGGAACGATCTTTGCCCGCGGCCAGGGCCAGCGCCAGATTGGCCACCAGCAGACTCTTGCCCACCTTGGGTTCGCCGCCCACAAACAGGATGCCTTGTGGAGGCAGCAGTCCCGGCTCGATCCAGCCGGGCGGCGGCGCGGCCGGTTGTTCGGCGAGTAACTGCGCCAGCGATACCACGGCCGGTTTGGGATTCGACTGAGTGGCGGCGTCTTTCATAGCATCGCCTCGGCCGCGGCGTCGAGTAAGATGGCTTCATTCACGGTTTGCGACTTACTCGCCGCGGCCAGGCGCAAGGCCGTCATGGCCAGTTTGTTGACCTTGCGCGGAATGCCCTTGGTGGCCTGATACATCCCCTGGCGCGCGGTATCGTCAAACAGCGGCTGCGATACCCCGGCGGCTTTGAGTTGCTGCGTCAGGTAGGCGTCGAGTTCCTCGCGCGTGAGTCCCTCCAAGTGGTACTGCGTGCCGATGCGCTGCCGCAACGCTTCATGCATCTGCAGCGAAAGCGTGCGCCGGAGCAGCGGTTGGCCCACCAGCAACAGGGTGAGATAGCGGGAGGAATCCATGTCGAAGTTCAACAGCAGCGGGAGTTGTTCCAGGGCGGGATGCGGCAGCAGGTGGGCCTCATCGCAGATCAGAATGGGATGCTGCTTTTTGCTCTGGTTCAGACGCACGATGGCGCCGGCGATCTGGCGCACGAGGTCGCCGCGGAAGTGCGCCGGTTCCAGGTCCAGTTCCAAAGCGATCTGGCGCAGCAGGTCCAGCGCCGAACCGGAGGAGAAGTGCACATAGAGGATCTTGTACAGGCTGGGGTTGAGCGCGGCGCTGAACACGCGCGCGGCGGTGGACTTGCCCGCGCCCACTTCGCCGGTGAGCAGACCCACACCGTGATGCTGAGTCAGAAACTCCAGCCGCGTCTTGACCTGGTTCCAGGCCTGGGAGGCGAAGAGTTGTTTGGCGTCGGGGCTGTCGGAGAACGGAGTCTTCTTGAAGCCGAAAAAGGATTCCCACATGGTTACTTCTCCTCCGTTTCCCGTGGCGGCAGCAGTCCGTTGACGACCGCATCGACCAGCCGCGCTACGCCTTCCGGCTTACCGTCGGAGTAAATCTCCAGTTGGGTCAGATCGAGCGGATCGAAGCGCACTTCGATGCGTTTGCCGGCCAGGTGCGAGGGCGCTTCAAAGAAACGATTCTTCAACAGGAAAGTGGAATCGCGGCGCACCAGCCGGTCCACGCGATGAAAGAACAGACGCCGTAAGTCGGTGGCCGGGGGAAGTTGGCGGACCTGTTCGATATCGCGCTGCCAGCGCAGCAGCGGGGTGGTCTGCAGAGCGCTGTGCTCATGGCGGTGATAGACGGTGTCGAGCCAGTGACCCAAGCGCTCGTTGAGTTGCTCGAGGGACAGCAGAGCCTTGGGATCGAGTGAGGCCAGAAACTGTTCGCGCACGGAACGGAAGAAGCGTTCGATCTTGCCGCGGCCTTCGGGCTGATAGGGAGGGGTGTGCACGATGAGGATGCCGATGGAGGCGGCGATGCGGGCCAACTGCGGGGAGCGGTAAATCTTGGCGTTGTCCATGTAGAGACGAGTGGGGATGCCGCGGGCCGCGATGGCTTGGCGCAGGCAGTCCAGAAAGGCGTCCAGCCCCTGGTTGGGATAGAACTGGGCATGCGGGATGAGGCGGCTGGCATCGTCGAGCGCGGCCTGGAGGAAGACCTGCTGCTGGCCGCCGCCTGGCCGCACGACCCAGGGGCCGAAGAGCATATCGGACTGCCAGATCTGATTGGCGAACTGCGCTTCATACTTTTTGTGGGCGGTGGCTTTGTCGAGAAGGAGTTGGCGTTCGGTGAGCCCGCGGGCGCGCAGGAAACGATAGAGCGTGGAAGCCGACAGGCCAGGCTGGTTCCCCTCGTTGGCCAACGCCAACTCGCGTAGCAGTGTGGCGCCGGTACGATGCGGGTTCTCGCGCTTGAGGCGTTCAATGAGCGCGGCGGTTTCCTGCGGGACAGCACGGGCCTGGCCGCGATCCTGACGCGGTTTGGGCGTTAGTGCGGCCAGACCGTTGCGGCGATAACGCAACGACCAATCCAGCAGCGTGTCCACCGAGACCTGGCGGCGGGTGGAATGGGGAATGTCGTAGAGGCGGGCGGCGAGTTCCTGGGCGCGCCTGGTGAGTTCGCCGCGGGGCAGCGTTTCCAGCACCAGCGGGGCGATGAGCCCGTAACGGAAGAGCGCGACTTTTTCGGCTTTTTCGTCCATAGAGTGTTTTTTCTCCTGGACCTGAGCTTACGGAGGAAGGCTTCGCGGTTCCATGCAAATGGTGTGTGGGGCGGCTCAGGCGGGCGTGGCGGCGGGGGAAAATGCGGCGCGGCGGCCGTCGGGAGCCAGACCGCGGGGCCAGCCCAACAGGTGGCAGCGCACGCCGGCGAACAGGAAGCGGTGGGCGGCGATCCAGCCGGTGGATTGGAGCATGGCCAGGGCGCGGTGGACGAAGTCGGGCGCGGGAGGGGGTTGGATCAGCGCGGCCAGCGTGGCGCACAACGCTTCGGCCTGTGCGCGAAAGCGGCGGATCCAGAACTGGCCGCGCTGGTAGGGCATCGCCGGGGGCGCGGTTCGGGCGGCGTCCTCCAGCGTTTGCCCGCGGAACAGACGGGCGATGAGGAACAGCGCGATCACCGTCAGACTGCTGCGCAGGTAAGGCAAGACGAACTCGGGCAGCAGGGATACGGTACGCCGGCAGGCTTGGCACAAGTAGCGGCGCACGCGGATGACGCCATCGAAGGCCGTGTCGATCAGCGTGCGCGTGTAGAAGCCATGCGCGGTGAGTGGATGTTTGGCTTGGCACTGCGGACAGTGGCCGGGGCGGTAGCAATTGGGGTTAGCCAGTTGCTCGGCATATTGCTGTACCGAGCCGGCGAACGGGTGTAGGATCTGCATAGGATCTGCCTCTGGGAGCTGTAACTCTCAAGGTTTATTCTGCGGCGGAAGAACTCTCTTGGATGGGTGTCTGGGGGAGTGCTTCCGCTCACCTCAATAGCCTACACATCTGAGAAAGTCACGAAAAGGGAAGGGATAGCGCGTCGGCGACCCCATCCCGCGGGAAGTTTGGCAGGCTCGATCCCGGCGCCGCCTCTTGATCCCCTCCGGCGTGGCCGGAACTAATCTGAGAAGAACTGCTCGCTACGCCGGGGAGAATTGCGACCCGTTACATCCAACAGCCATGGCAA
>DASWZM010000283.1:0-3394 GCA_036404455.1 Occallatibacter sp.
CGCCCGCTCCGCCGCGGTCCTCGGATAGATCTCCACGCTCTCTCGCATGGCTCCATCTTCGCCGCCCGTTAAGCGGACACTTCATTTGCTAAAAACACCGGACATATTATTAGCTAACGACAGTCGCCAAACCGTCAGTTATGTTTAAGTTAATACTTCGAAAGTCAATACCGAAGTTGCATAATCCGTACACTCAACAGAGACATCCAGTGACGGGCACGGTAGAGCACTAGCGTCTCAATACGCCATAGTCAATCTTCAGCCGAGCGGCCAGGATCGGGACCGAAAAACGCCATTCACGACGCTTATTTTCAGGCCTTCCGGGACCGACCTGTGCAATTGCCCTCCAGAAGAGAGCGTTGATGGAGCGCGGTTATGTTAGGCTCAATTCATTCGCGTTGGGGTCGCGCCCGGCGCGGATTTCTTGAGCGAACGGGTGTGCGAATGGCTGAGCAAGAATGTGCTGAGCAATTCGTCGCGGCACCGGTCTGCACCGCGGCCGAAGCGCCCGCACACGTGCCGGCGAGTCCCGGATATTATGCGATCTTCATCGACGACCCACACTCATTTCTCGATCCCTTTTGTGGCCTGCTGGTCCAGAGAGAGACCAGGTTGATTTACCTTGGAATCGCATCGCGCTCGCTTTCTCAGCGCCTGGTCAAAGAGGATCTGCAGCACCGGAAGCCATCGACGTTTTTCCGTGGAATCGGGACGATTCTAGATTGCAGGCCTATGTCTGGTTCCCTGACCGGAAGGAAGAATCAGTATAACTACAAGTTCAGTCCGACCGATACTGAGAAGATCATCGATTGGATCAATGTGCACCTTTCGGTTAGCTGGCTGGAGGCGCAGCCGACGTTCAACGAGGAAGAGGAGTTGCTGATCCGGAAGTGCATGCCGATCATCAATACGAAGCACAACCCCGAGCCAGTTCAGAAACTGGCCGACCTGAGGCTCGCATGCCGGATGATCGCCAGGACCGCGCCCGGACGGATGGACACCCTTCCCACCACGGAATAGGCCATGCCCGCCTGCGGGCGGCAGGAAGCAACGAAGAGCCAATTCTTGGGTGAGGCTCCCGAGCGGAGGCTTCTGGATCCAGATTGCGACGCCGCCCGGCGGCCGTCCGCCCGGCATCCTTCTCGCATTTGCCTTCTGCGTATTTGGGCGGATGGTAGAATCAGACATGAGTAAGTGACTGTGGATATAGAAGTCTCAGTCACTCACGCACGTACTATGCATTTACAGGGTATAAGTCAGAACGTCACTCTGTAAACAACGTGACCTGGAGTGGGCCGAATGGCCCGATCTGTTTACACGCTTCAGAAACTGAAGACATGATGCTGCACTGCAACATATTGATTTACAACGAGATATTGACATGTTGACAATGTATTTGGTCAGCACAACCCTTTTGAGAAGCACAGTTGTCAGCGGTCGAACGGCGGTGAATGGAAATATGGGCACAACGCGCCAGGAATGCACTTACCGGTCCGATTCCCTGCCCCGGTTCGCGGGCCGCTGATAGCTGACCGCTCAAAGCTGACAACCGGCCTCATCACTCCGTCTTCATCAACGTCGCAATCAGCTCATCCCTGTGCTGGTTGGCCATCGCATCGGCGTTGTCCAGCAGGCGCATCCAGACGAACACCGCGCCCACGGCCAGCACCAGGAAGATCGGCACCGCCAGCCACTGCCGGTCCAGAGACCAGCTCAGCGCGAAGACCGCCGCGCCCACGGCCAGGAACCCCAACTGCACCAGCAAGCTCATCAGTGCGTTGGCCTGCGATCCGCGCTGCCGCGAAATCCGTCCCGGATTCACGCGATATGGCATGGTGAGCGAAAAGATGTTGCCCGCGGCCAGATTCGACGGCAGAGCAAAAACCAGCCACGCTCCCGTAGCCGCCACCACCGCGCCGTCCGGAATTCCCAGCCGCAGCCCGGTCAGGACGCCGGCCGTCAAAGCCACCAGTCCGAACAGCACGGAGTGAAACAGGTTCTTCGCCAGCATGACCGTCCGGATGGGCGTAGGGGAAAGAAAATACAATTGGATTCCCGCTCCCTCGGCGCCCAGGTTGTTGTAGAACAACTGCGTGAATCCCAGTTGGGCATAGACCATGCAAATCGGCAGGGCCAGCGGGAACACGTGCCCCTGCGCGCCACCGTTCCTGATAAAAACGGTCGAGAAAACCACCATCAGCAGCAGCGGCGCGCCGACGGCAAAGAGCAGCGGCGAAGTGCGCAGCAGCGCGCGCAATTCCTTCTCAATCACCGCGGCAATGGGACCGGAGCCGCCCCACATTCGTCCGCCCTCGCGCCGGTCCGCGTTGCTCAGGCTCGCGGCCGCCTTCGTCCGGCTCGGAGCCCAGCCCAGATTCTCGCCGCGATACTCGGCCTTGAGCCGCGCCGCCAGCACGCCTCCGGCAGCCAGCACATACAGCCCCAACACCCCCAGCGATCCCAGCCCCGGCGCCGGTTGTTGTTGCGCGGCCTGCCGCAACTCCAGCGCCGCCAGCCCCGGCGGCAGCCACATCTGCACCGCATTGGCGGTGCGCAACCACGGCTCATACCTGGCTTTGAGCTCGGCTTTGCTCCGTTGGTATTCCTGAGCCTGCTCGACCGCATTCCTGTGCCCCTGGTGCCTCTTCTGGTACAGCGCCGGATTCAGCAGTTGCAGGGCCAGCACACCCACCATGAAGACCGCGCCCAGAATCTCCCGCGTCTTCCGCTGCGCCAGCCAGCGGTCGATCCAGGCAAAAATGGCTCGCACCAGCAGGATGTTGAAGACCGCAAAGACCGCCAGCCCCAGCGCCGTCCACAGAAACAACTCCGGCCGTGCGATGGTGATTCCCACCCAGATGCCGAAGCAGCAAAGCACACCCACAATTGTGGAAGCCTCCATCAGGCCGAAGATCAGGTACAGCATGTAGAACGACCCGAAACGCACTGGAAAGCGCAGCAGGATGCTCAGATCGAACTGCTCCTGAAACGAAGTCAGAATCACGGGGGCTACCTGCCAAAGGAAGCACACCCCCCAGAACAGAATGGGCAGATACTGCCATCCCGCACGGGATGCCAGCGCATAGGCGGCAACGCCCAGGCCAACTCCCAATCCCAGCCCGAAGACGGCATAGAGGAACCATGCGATGCCGGTTGCGCCCAGATCGAGCATGCCGTGAATGGAGCTCAGTCCGTTTCTGAACATGTCCCAGCGCAGGCGGGTCAGCGCCGCGTACTGCGCCCGCGCCTGAGCGCCCAGCACCCCTCCGCCGGACTCGGTTTCCGCGGGCTTTCCCAACCCATTCGGGCCAGCCCCGTTCAGGTCAGCCCCACCTGGGCGAACCCCGTTTACGCCAGCCCCGCCTACGCTAACCATGACAGCTCCTGCGCCGGC
>DASWZM010000284.1:0-2861 GCA_036404455.1 Occallatibacter sp.
CGCCCGCTCCGCCGCGGTCCTCGGATAGATCTCCACGCTCTCTCGCATGGCTCCATCTTCGCCGCCCGTTAAGCGGACACTTCATTTGCTAAAAACACCGGACATATTATTAGCTAACGACAGTCGCCAAACCGTCAGTTACAAGTTCGTCAATACTCGAACAGTAACTGCCGGATAGCCGGATAGCCGGTCATCCGGCCGGTATCCCAAATCAAGACGCCAAGCTCGATTATCGTTACCGGTGGCAGAAGAACACTGGATCGTGCGCTTGCTTCCAGGAGATGGTGGGAGTTCGTCAGCCAGTCCAGCAAGTGGCGGCTGGCTGCCGCTTCAACAACAGCACTTCGAAGCAAGTCGGTGGCACACCGAGTGATTGGTGCGCCGCCCACTTGCGTTTCTTCAGATGGCGCCGGGCAATTGGGGTTCGGCTTCCCGGCATGGCCTTGCTGTGGAGTTGGGATAGCTGGAATCACCGTCGTCCAGCCGGCCTTCGATGCATTCTCAATGAACTTTCCTGTAATACCGGTTGGGTGCACCGGGTGTGGGAAGGTTGTCTCTGACCTGAGTCCCGCTGGAATGCGTCCTGGTCAATGCAGTGGTTAGGGTAATGCCGGAGCCAGAGACCTGTGCACTGGCGGCGTGCGCGTGACTGAGCGGTGCGGCGACAGTGATTGTGGCGCCGCCCCACCAGTTGATTGAGGCGACGACCGCCGTTTCGGAGACTGTGCCACTGTCAATGGTGATGGTCTGGCCTTCGCTGAAGCCGATCACATCTGCCACGGGGATCACGGTCGCGCCAGCATTCGTAGCGACGCCCTGCGTGGTGGCGCCTGCCGTGCCAACTGTTGCGATCACCGCTGTCTCCAAGTTTGCTCCCGTATCGATCATGATCGTCCGGCCCGCACCAAAGCCTTCCACGCTGGCGACTTTGATATTGATTGCGCCGGCGGCTGATGTAGTTCGCAGGGTGGTTGCGGCCTGCTCAAGGAAATCGGTGCAGTTGCTGTCGGTGTCCGCGCCGTCAGGGAAGCGGCCCGCGCTGGAATTGCTGGCGCCGGCCGCGGCTTCCGGCCCAAAGCCCTCGGCGGAGCCGGGCACTGCCACGCGGCAGCCGCTCTGGTCCAATCCGGAGGCGGCCTGGTAGCCCTTGGCCGCCCATGGATCGACGAGGCCGCCGTAGTTGAGGCTGTCGACAACCAGTCCCGAGGCATCCCGCAGCACCAGGCTGCCCTCCTTGACGGAGATGGTATGCCCGAAGAGGGGAGCGCTGGTGGTCAGTTCGGGACCGCCGAACCACAGGTCGGGCGCCGGCGTTCCCTGGTATCCCGCGGTGATGACCGTGGCGTCGCGCACGACGGCGTTGATCGCGTGGCTGCTGGCGAGTGGGCTGGAGAGCGTGATGCCGGTGCCGAGTGCCTGAACCGGTTCGTTGCTCGAGTGGGCAAAGGAGGTCGGTGGCTCAAAGCTGATCCCCGTTCCCCGATCGCTGAAGGGAAGGTTGGCCGCATGATTGAACTTGAGCGGGGCAGCCAGGTCGAGCCCCGTGCCCGGAGACACCACCCACTCGTCGCCGATGTGGGCCTTGGCGAGGGCCGGCGTAAAGTCGATGCCGGCGCCGTTCGGGCCATTGCTGCCCACAGCGGTAACGGTCACGACCTCCTTGCTCGCGGGGGTACCGACCGTGATCTTGTCTCCAACGGCGAAGCCGTCCGCTCTGCGAACTTTGATATGGGTCGCGCCGGCATTCGCATCGGCCGAGAGGTTCGTCTGGCTGGCTTGCGTGCCGACATGCGTCACCGTTACGGTCTCGATCCCATGGCCAACACTGTCGATGTCTAGCCTGATCTTGTCATCGCCCGAGATATCGGAGACGGATGTCACCTTGATGTTGGCCGCTCCGGCCGGCGCGTCCGCCGCCAGGTAGGCCTGCGTGCCCGGCTTGCCGACCGCGGTGACCGTGCCCACCTCGTACTGCTCGACGGTTCTTGCCACGGCGGGGTAGGTGGCGCCATGGCCGAGGGCGATCTTCTGGCCGACCGCGAAGCCTTCGACGCTCGCCACGGGCACGTTGGTCGAGCCGGCGGGAATCGTGATCACCGGCCCCTCGGGGAGAGGTTGCCACAGGGTCGTATGGTTGCTGGCCGCCGTTCCGAGGCTTGCGATCTTGCGCGTTTCGGTGGCGGAGCCGGTGTCGATGCCGATGGTATCGCCTACCGACATGCCGGTTGTGTTCCTGACGTGGATCGTAGTGTCGCCGGCGCGCGCCGGAACCGCGAGCCCGGAGTTGGCGAGGCCGAGCAGGTAGAAACCATGAGGCGCGAGTTTGGTCGCGGCTGGAATCTTCGCTGAAGAGAAGATGGCCTGCTGGGCCGGGCGCCCGGTCAGGGTCCAGTTGGAGATGTCGACGCTCTCAGAGCCTGCGTTGTACAGCTCAATGAAGGAATCAGTCGCATTGGCAGCGCCGGAGCTGATGCGGACTTCGTTGATCCGGATTGGGCTTGCGTTCCGCACCTTCTCGGCGGCTGTCTCGGATAGCTTGCTGCCGTTGGCCGCGTTCGTCCACGAGACGCTGCCGACCAGGTCGCCATTGAAAGCTGCTGGTCCCGAGGTGATGTTAAAGGTCGCGCTCACGCTTGCGCCCGGCGCCACCGGCTCCGCGAAGGTCTTCGACGTCTGGTTTGTACCCGCAACGACTGAGGTCCATTGCTGGCCGGGCACGGCGAGGCTCAGCATGACGCCTACGGCGGGCGCACCCGCGGTATTCGTGAAGGTCACCGTGGTCTGCTGCGAGGAGCCCGGGGTGAAGGTCTGGAGGCCAGGCGGAGTGGCGGTGGCCGAGGCCGGGGCTAGGCTAATCCGAG
>DASWZM010000285.1:0-4775 GCA_036404455.1 Occallatibacter sp.
GAAGCCCGCTCCGCACCCGGCACATTTTTGCTCAACTTCATGGTCGAAAAGGAAGAGTCGGTCTATCCGATGATTCCCGCCGGCTCCGCACTCCACGAGATGATCCGCCGCCCCGGCAACGACCCGCTGCTCGAATCGCCGGAGGACAAATAAGAAAGACCGCTGAAAGCAAGAGGATAGTCAAGTCATGCTGCATACATTCGTCGCTTACGTTGAAGACCTGCCCGGCGTGCTTACCCGTGTGGCCTCCCTCTTCCGCCGCCTCAACATCAACATCAACTCCCTCACCGTGGGCCGCAGCGAGCGAGCGGGCCTGTCGCGCCTGACCCTGGTCTGCGAGGCCTCCGCTGAGGCCGGCCATCGCATCCGCGCCAGCCTGTTTAAACTGGAGAATGTCGTCGATGTGGACGACATTGCCCAGGCCCCGTCGGTCACCCGCGAACTGGCGCTCATCAAGGTGGCCGCCACGCCCCGCACCCGCTCCCAGGTCTTCGAGCTGGTCGAGGTCTTTCGCGCCCGCATCGTCGACCTGGCTCCGGAGTCGCTCATGATCGAAATGACCGGCGTCGAAAGCAAGATCGAGGGCCTCATCCAGGTGCTCAACGAGGGCGAGGAGCGGGTGCTGGAAATCTGCCGCAGCGGCAAGATGACCATGCGCCGCGGCCACCACACCTCCAGCGTCCTCAAAGCCATGGGCGCCGGTCCCGACGAATCTCCAGAGTCTCCAGAAACTGCGGAGCCGGACAGCGAGCCCGTGGAAACTTTGGGCGACAGCGTAGCCAACGAGCCGGAATAACCTTGCCCCGGAGGATTGAAGAACCTCGATGCCGCCATCCTGAGTAACTTGACTCGCCGCGCCGGGTTACGCCGGCAACGAATGGCAGGCTACAGCTTACCCGCGAACTCGCTAACTTGCTATCCCCGCGAAGCGGGGGCTAACTTGCTGCCTTTGTCATAAATCGCAGCTATCTTTCAACTCCACGACGCTGAACCAATCACAAGGTTTTGGGTACTTCACAAAGCGGCCCAACCCAAAGAAACCCCAACCCGCGCAAGCAAAGGAAAACAGAGAAAATCATGGCCAAGACTTATTACGATCACGATGCCGACCTCAGCCTCATCCAGGCCAAGAAAGTGGCCATCATCGGCTACGGCTCCCAGGGCCACGCCCACGCCCTCAACCTCAAGGACTCCGGCGTCCAGGTGAAGGTCGGCCTCGCGCCCAACTCCAAATCCATCGCCAAGGCCCAGAAGGCCGGCCTTGAAGTAACCACCGTCGCCGAAGCCACTAAGTGGGCAGACGTGGTCATGGTCCTGGTTCCCGATCAAACCGCGGCCAAGTTATACGCAGAGGAAATCGGTCCTAACTTGACCGCCGGCAAGCTGCTCCTCTTCGCGCACGGCTTCAACATCCATTACAAGACCATTGTCCCAGCCGCGGGCATCGACGTGGGAATGGCCGCGCCCAAGGCTCCCGGCCATCGCGTCCGCGAAGTCTTCATCGAAGGCGGCGGTGTCCCCTGCCTCATCGCCATTCACCAGGACGCGACCGGCACCGCCCACGCCCTCAATCTCAGTTATCTCAAGGGCATCGGAGGCACCCGCGCCGGAGTCCTCGAAACCACATTCAAGGAAGAAACCGAGACCGATCTCTTCGGAGAGCAGGCGGTCCTCTGCGGCGGCGTCAGCGCGCTCATCAAGGCTGGTTATGAAACGCTGACTGAAGCCGGCTATCAGCCCGAGAGCGCCTACTTCGAAGTCCTCCACGAGCTCAAGCTCATCGTCGACCTCATCTACCGCGGCGGCCTGGCTTACATGCGCTACTCCATCTCCGACACCGCCGAGTGGGGCGACTACGTCTCCGGCCCCCGCGTCATCAACGCCGAAAGCCGCAAGGCCATGAAGCAGATCCTCGCCGAAATCCAGGACGGCAGTTTCGCAAAGCGTTTCCTGGCCGACCAGAACTCCGGCCGCAAGGAGTTCCTGGCTTTCCGCGAAGCCGAAGCCAAACACCCCGTAGAAATCGTCGGCAAGCAACTCCGTGCCGCCATGCCCTTTCTCGACCCCGTCACCGTCGAAGAAGTCGCAAGAAACCGGTAGCTTCTTCCTGGACAAACAACGCCGGACAGCCTTGAGGCTGTCCGGCGTTTTCTTTTCTGAGCTGGGTGCCCCAGGTCTCGATTTTGAGACCTGGGAAAGCACGAATCTCGTTCTGATTGAAACCCTAAACAGGCATTTCCGTCAGTATCACTTCCGGTCCAGCCGGAACGCCGCCGCCTGAAAATCCCCGCGGAAGTCCACATCCATCTCCAGCCCGTGGTTCATCCACCAAGCCCCGCTCGCCATCGCCGGCGATCCCTCTCGCGCCTTGCCTTCAATCGCGCTCAGCGCGTACTCCGCCGCCGGGTCCAGCCCCTTCAGCTTGAGCGTCGGAAACCCGCGCCCCTCCTGCGTGGAATGGATGAACGCAAACACCACCGACTGGCTCTTGTCCCGATTCACCGTCTGCGTAGCCGAAAACTCGCTCCCGTTTCGCGGCGAAATCAACCGGTAAAGCTCGCCCTGCACAATCGTCGCCTGCACCTGGTGGTAGGCCGCAATCAGCCGCTTGGCCGTCGCCGCCTCGTCGGGCGTCCACTTCGCAATATTTGCGCCAATCCCCAGCGACCCCTGCATCGAGCTCAGCATCCGGTAGCTGAGCGACGTCGTCCGCTTGTTGAACCAGTGCGGCGAGTCCGTTACCCACGCCATCATCACCTGCGGCGTGTATGCATATGTAAACCCATCCTGAATCGTCAGCCGGTCGAACGGATCCGTATTATCCGAAGGCCAGACCTCGTCCACATACCGCAGAATCCCCAAATCCACCCGCCCCCCGCCGCCTGAGCAGGACTCGATCTCCACCTTCGGATGCCTCTTCCGCAGCTCAGCCAGAATCGCATACAGGTTCCGCGTGAACTCCACATACACCCGCTTCTGCTCTGTCGCCGGCAACTGATCCCAACCCGGCTCGCTCCAGTTGCGGTTGTAATCCCACTTCAAAAACGCAATCTCGTTCTCCGTCAGCAGCTTGTCCAGGAAGCCCAGCACATACTCCCGCACATCCGGCCGCGCCAGGTTCAGCACCAGTTGATTCCGCTGCTCCGACTCCGGCCTTCCCGGAAAATGCAGTACCCAGTCCGGATGCTTGCGATACAATTCCGAATCCGGATTCACCATCTCCGGCTCAACCCACAACCCGAAATCCATCCCCAGCGCATGAACTTTGTCGATCAGCGGCTTCAGCCCGTGCGGAAACTTCTCCTGGTTCACATACCAGTCGCCCAACCCCGCATGGTCGTCCTTGCGCTGCCCAAACCACCCGTCGTCCATCACAAACCGGTCGATCCCCAGCGCCGCGGCTTTCTCCGCCAGCGCCATCTGCCCGGCCTCGGTCACGTTGAACTCCGTCGCCTCCCACGAGTTGTAGATCACCGGCCGCGGCCTGGGCGTCAGCGCCGTTCGTGAAGCCGCCGGCGTCTGTCCCGCCTTCGCTTCCGCCCGCGGCAAAATGTGCTCCAGTTCAAAGCGGTGCAGCAACCGCGAAGCCCCGCCCAGCCCGTTCTTCGCATACCCACCGTAGAAAACTGGCGTCTCCAACTTTTCCCCGGCATGCAGCACATACCCAAAGTCGAAGGGATTGAAGCCGCCCGTCACCCGCAGCGCTTCCAACTGGTCCTGCTCCACCGTGATCCGCCACGACCCGCTCCACCCCAGCGCTCCAAACCACACTTCGCCGTGCTCTTCATCAGGCTCGCCAGCCTGAAGCGCAAACCACGGATTGGCCTGGTGCCCCGTCGATCCTCTTCGGCTCTCGATCACCCGCGCCCCCGCGCGCACCGTCTCCTGGTTCAGCGTCCACTCCCCGGCCCACCGCCCCGTCAGGTAGTTCAGCGTGTAGTGCCCTGCCGGCAGCGCCCACGCCGCGGCAGCCGCCTGCTCCACCGTCAGGGCCCCCGCTTCCGATTCAGCCCCGCGGTTTTCGATCGTCGCACTCCGCGCCAGAATCCCGCTCTCCGGGTCCATCGCGTAGTGCAGCGTCACAAAGATGGGCCGGGAAATGTCCTTCAGCACCACGTCGAAGCCGTTCGTAACCTCCGCATGGCTCTCGTAGTGCAGCACCAGGTCGCGGTTCCCATCGGCAAAGCTCACCTTCAGCGCCGGCTCATTGAACAGCCCCGCGCCCCACCCCGCGTACTCCTGCGGCGTGTTCGTGTAGGAAGAGTCGAACGACGCCCATTCGCGCATCGCCGCAGCCTGCGGATACTTATCGGTCACTCCCAGTCTTCCGCCCCAGTAAAGCTGCTGCAACTCTCCGCGCCCGTTCACCCCAAACACATACGAAACCCCGCCCCCATCCAGCCGGAAGACCTTGGCCGCCGCATCGAAGTGGTTGACCATGGGCTGAGCATAGCCAACAGCGGGCGTAACCAGCAAAACCAGAATCAGTGAAAAGGTTTTCAACATGTGCAGCCTCCTCCAGCGAATCTTCAAACCGCCCCATCATACCATCCAGGTTGACCCTTCGAGCAGGCCGCTCCCAGTCCAACTTCCTGCGCATCTTCACGCGCCGCAGCGAGTTAAGACAGCAATAAACGGTCGGCAGCGGCTAGTCGCAAGTTTCACGAATCAGCGAACTCGCTAAGGAACCTCTGAATAAGTCGGTGCTTTGAAAGGGCACGACTTCAGTCGTGCCATAAGCGCAGCAAAATGAGGGCGGGCTATAGCCCCTGAGG
>DASWZM010000286.1:0-4120 GCA_036404455.1 Occallatibacter sp.
GGGGTGGGCCACGCGAGCATCGAGGATACCAATGCCGCGGGCACCCGGCAGACCTCGACCGGGGACCGGCTGGAGGCGCATTTTGCCCAAGGTGGGCAGGCAGGGGCAAAGGGCGAGGCGAGTGGCAAAGGCGGGCTTGGCGGCGCGGGGCAGATTCAGTCGGCGGTGCTCGAAGGCCATGTGGTTCTGACGCAGGAACAGGCGGTCAAGCCCGGTGCGCAGGCGGAGGCGCCGCTGCGGGCCTGGGCAGGGCGGGCCGTCTATGAGGGCACGGGTGGGTGGCTGCACCTGACGGTGAGTCCGCGCGTGGAAGACGGCGGCTTGCAAATGACGGCGGACAAGATCGATGTATCGCACGAGTCGGGGGACGCGTTTGCACACGGGAACGTGAAGGCGACGTGGCTGGATACGGATGCGGCCAAGGCGGGCGCGCGGGGCAAGCCGGCAAACGGTGCGGGCGGCCAGGGCGGCGTGGGTCAGGGCGGGGTCGCCCTGGGCGGAAAGGGTCCGGCGCACGTAATTGCGTCCGAGGCTCAACTGAGTCATGCGGCGGGCGGGGCGACCAGCGAGGTTACATTCCGGGGGCACGTCCGGCTGTGGCAGCAGGCTAACTCGGTTGGCGGACCGGTGATTGTGTTGGATCGGCAGAAGCAGACGCTGGTGGCACGGAGTATGGATCCGGCGGAGCCGGTCAATGTGGTGTTGTTGAGCGCGGGCGGCCCCGAACCGGGTGCGGCTGGGGGCAAGCAGGCGGGGAGCGATTCCGGCAAGGGTTCGGCCGGAAAGCCGGGCACGCCTTCCGTAATCCGCGTGCGCGGGGGCGACCTGAAGTATTCCGACGCCGAGCGCAAGGCGGTGATGCGTGGCGGGACTCTGGGCACTGTGGTTGCCGAGACGGCCACGGCAACGTCGGTCTCCGATGAGGTTGAGCTTTTGCTGCTGCCGGCAGGGAATCACGCCGGCAAGGATGGCGGCTCGGCGCAGGTGGACACCATGAGGGCTCGGGGGCACGTGGTGGTAACCTCCGAGGGCCGGCGCGGAACCGGGGAGCAGTTGGTGTATACGGGCGAGACCGGGGAGTATGCGCTGACCGGAACGGGCGCCGCTCAGCCGCGCATGACCGATCCGGCGCGGGGAAACGTGACCGGGGAGGCATTGATCTTCCATAGCCGCGACGATAGCGTCAGCGTCGAAGGTGGCGGGCGCAAGACTACGACGGAGACCAGGACGCCGAAGTGAGGAGTAGCCTCAATACCCAACCGCTTAGGTTTATGATAGGATGAGTTGATGCCAACCGTACTGAGGATTGGCGCATTGCGGGTGGCGGTTTACCCAAATGACCATCGCCCAGCTCATGTACATGTGATCGGGCGCGGTCACGAGGCTGTCTCCACTTTGAACGATCCTGCGGGCTCCGTCGCCATTAGAGAGAACTTCGGCTTCTCCGTGCGCGACCTGGTCCGCAATCGAGGTATAGTGCGGAGAATCTGGCAGCGCTTTTAAGAGCAAAGGAAGGATTTTGGATGAAGCCCACGATTTATCTGCGCATCGCCTCTGTGCTGACCTTCGTTCACTCTGTTCTGCACACCATCGGCGGTGTTTTCGGCGCGCCGCCGCCGGGCCCCGGCGAGGCCGCAGCGGAAGCTATGCGGTCGAATCACTTCCAGTTCATGGGAGTTACCCGGAGTTATTGGGAATTTCACCGCGGGCTGGGCCTGGCCGTCACCATCTTTCTGACTGCCGAAGCCATCGTCTTCTGGCAGCTTGGTTCCCTGGCAAGGACCGATGCGGCGCGGCTGCGGCCGGTCATGGCCACTTTCATGGTGGGCTATTTGGCCTTTGCCGTGAATTCGTATATCTATTTCTTTCCGGTCCCGATCGTATTCGAGTTCCTGATCGCGCTGTGCCTGGGCTTGGCGATCCTCGGCTCGAAGTCGGCCGCTAATGCCTAGACTTCGTGATTTGGTAATGGTTCCGGAGACAAATGCGGGCGAGGACGCCCGCACGACAGCCGGTCTACCACCCCAGCATGCCAACAACAGGCTTGCCGGGGACCCCGGTCTGGAGACCGGCGCGACCTCTCCGGCCATTCTGATTGGGAGGACATTCATGGAACTCGATGAGCAGATTGACCGGGCGAACCGGCGCGCGCAGGAACTTGGGGCGTCGCATCTGCGGGCCGTGAGCGCGAACTACGACAGCAGCAAGGGGCAGATTGTGGTCTGCCTCAGTTCCCGGCTCGACGTGGCGTTTTCGCCGCGGGATGCCGAAGGCTTGGAAGGCGCAACTCCCGCGCAGCTTGAGCCGATCGAGATTTCACCCTCCGGTTTCGACATTCACTTTCCCAAGCTGGATGCCGACCTTTACCTGCCCGCGCTTCTTGAGGGTTTCCTGGGCTCAAGGAAGTGGATGGCCGGCAGACTCGGGGCGACCGGTGGCCGATCGACAAGCGCGGCCAAGGCCTCGGCTGCACGGAAGAACGGCAGGGCCGGGGGCAGACCGCGAAAGGCCACAGCAACGGCGGCGGCTGGAGGTTCATGATTCGGTTCATTTCGGCGAAACTGGACGGCGGCGAGTCATAATACTCAGGACGACAGATTTATTTTTTTAGCAAACTGACTGGATGCCACGCTAGATGGAAACACTGATCGCCGAGGGAATCGGCAAGAGCTACAAGGGACGGCAGGTAGTGCGCGGAGTCGACCTGCGGATTTCCCGGGGCGAGGTGGTGGGTCTGCTGGGGCCGAACGGCGCCGGCAAGACGACCTGTTTCTACATTATCGTGGGGCTGGTGGCCCCCGAGACCGGGCGCGTGCTGGTGGACGAGACCGAGATCACGCGGCTGCCGATGTATCTGCGTGCGCGCAACTTCGGTATCAGCTACCTGCCGCAGGAGCCGTCGGTGTTTCGCAAGCTGACAGTGGAGGAAAACATCCTGGCAGTGCTGGAGGCGCAGCCGCTGGGCAACCGGGAACGGCGGACGAGGACCGAGCGGCTGATTCATCAGCTCAATCTGGGGCACATCCGTACCACGCGGGGTTATGCGCTTTCAGGCGGCGAACGGCGGCGAGTGGAGATTGCGCGCTCGCTGTGCATCCAGCCCAGCTTCATCCTGCTTGACGAGCCTTTCAGCGGCATCGATCCCATTGCGGTGCTGGAGTTGCAGAAGATCATCTTCGATCTGAAGGCTGCCGGCATCGGAGTTCTGATCACCGACCACAATGTGCGCGAGACGCTGAGCGTGACCGACCGGGCGTACATCATTGCCGAGGGGCGGATCTTCTTTTCTGGAACGCCGCATGAACTGGGCAATAACGTGGACGTACGCCGGCTGTATCTGGGGGAGGGTTTTTCACTGGGTTGATGCGAAGTGGATGCGGGTTCCGGCTGGGCATCTTTGCGTCCGGCGTCCCCGGAGCATTGGCCTTGTCAATGCGCCAAACGGGCCAGGCGCGCGCCGGGATTCCCGGCGGCGATCCTCCGAGCGATCGGTGCCCAAACCGGCACGCGCGGCTGGAAGCGAGTCGATTTGACCTTTAGCACTTTTCTTACGCGATTACACTTACAATGAGTCATACGGGGAATGAGTTCCATTTATGGCACTGATGCAACCCAAATTGAGCCTGAAGGTGTCGCAACGCCAGATCCTGACTCCTGGCCTGATGCAGATGGTGAGCGTGTTGGCGCTCAACAAGCTCGAGCTGAAGGAGATGATCGATGCCGAGATGGTGGAAAATCCCGTCCTGGAGGAGATTGACGAGACGGTTCCGATGCTGGATGAAGTTGCGGGCCGCGAGGAACGCATGGAACGCGCAGTTGAGGAGCACAGGGTCGAGGAGCCCGCGGCACCGCCCCAGGATCCTTTCAATGAGATTGACTTCGGAACGTACTTTCAGGAATACCTGGACCCCGGTTACCGCACTCAGCCGGAGTATGAGGAAATCGAAAAGCCCTCGTTTGAGAACTTTCTCTCTCAGCCAACGACTCTGGCCGATCACCTGGCGTGGCAGTTGGGAGATCTGACCCTGGAGCCCAGCCTGCACGAGGCCGTAGAGTTCGTCATCGGTAATCTGAACGAGGATGGATATCTGGCCGGCAGTGAGGAAGAACTGGCTGCGGC
>DASWZM010000287.1:0-1535 GCA_036404455.1 Occallatibacter sp.
AGGCTCTCCAAAGAGATAACGCAAAGAGTCAATGTAATGGATGCTGTGGTTCAGCACCTCGAGGCGCTTGCGCGTGTACATCCACGGCCACATCGACCAGTCCGTCTGGCAGTGAACCTGAATGGCGCCGTAAGTCGGAGTGCCGAGCCATCCCTGGGTCAAGAGTTGCCGGCTGCCGCGAATGGCCACCGTCCAGCGCATCTGCTGGTTCACCGCCATCTTCAGCTTGGCTTCCCGAGCCATGTCCACCAGGCGCACCGCCTTGCCGTATTCGTCGGATAGGGGCTTCTGGCAGAGAATGTTCTTCCCGGCACGAATCGCATGCTCGCCGATGGTCAGCGTCTCCCACGGGTACACGGCAATGTCCACAATCTCGACTTCCGGGTCGGCCACCAATTCCTCCAGCGAACTGTAGACTTTGGGGATCTTGTGGTCGGCGGCGGTCTTCGCGGCGCGCTGGCGGTCCTTGTCGGTGATGCCCACAACCTTAAAGCCCGCCTGCGCATAAGCCGGCAAGTGAGCGTAGTTAACAACACCGCCGGCCCCTACAATGCCGATGCCGTGATCCATTCGCCGCGGCATTTCCGGTTTAAAGTCGAGTTCCGGGTGAGCGCTGGACATGCTTCCTCCCATCGTGCCTGCTCGTGTGGGCTGGCGTAAGCCTAGTCTTGGACATGCCAAGCCCCTGTTTGGACGTAATGTCGGTGATCCATTGCATTATACCGCATTCGTGCCTGCCTTATCGTGGCACGGCCATCTTGGCCGTTGTGGAGCGGCCGTCCCGGCCGCTGTCGCTGGGGCGTCCCGCCCCAGCAGGGCACGGGCAGGATGCCCGTGCCACAGCGGGCGGGACGCCCGCACCACGCCTCATCTGCGCACCCCTTCTGCGGCCGGTCCTTTGTTTTCTATAACATTCTGGCTTTGTTCCGGCGATTTTGGTGTTTCGCCGGCGTTCTCCTCTGCCGGACTTTCTGTCCCAGCGTCCAGCCCCACGACCTTACTCAGTTCCTCGGCCGCGCGGTTGTCCCGCTCACCCGTACGGGCGGTTCGCGAACCGCCCCTACACGCGCGGGCGTGTTCTTGGCGCAGGGTCAGGATAATCCTCACCTTGCGGTCAATCGACCGGTCGAGGCCCGCTTCCTGCCGCAGCAGCATCTCCCAAGTCTCCCCCGCCGGAGCCAGGCAGGCGTCCCGCTCGATCGCGTCCTTCTCCTCCTGCACCTTCATCTCCTCCTCGAACGCCGCCTGCACGGCCGCGATCTCCTCCTCCAGCAGGCGCAGCAGTTCCCGCCACAGCACCTCCACGTTGGCCTCGCCGCCCATTTCGTTCACGATCTCGTTTAACCTTTGCTCGTTGTTCTCCGCCTGGCAGAAAGCCCGATTGCCGAACATCCACATCAGTTGGTCAATCCGCGCCGGCCGCCAGCCCGGGACTGTCCCCAGAAAATTTCGGATCGTATACTTCTGCTCCGACGTGACCACCCCCTGCCTGAGCTGCTCGTGGATCGCCGTCAACCGCGAGAGTTGCTGGCGCA
>DASWZM010000288.1:0-1837 GCA_036404455.1 Occallatibacter sp.
CGAGCGGCCGGCCGGCCCCAAGCCACCGCGTCCCAGCCGCCGCGGCGTTGGGCGGACGCTGCACCCGGAGCCGGACCGCGTCGTCGATGCCAGGCTCGACGTCTGCCCGCATTGTGCGGCCGTCCTTCCGGTAGAGCAGCAGACCCCGCAGCAGGTCTACGACCGCATCGAGTTGCCTGCCATCAAGCCGGACGTGACCCGGGTGCGGCTGTTCGGCGGCCGTTGCGCCTGCTGCGGCGAGCGGGTGAGCGCGGCTGCCCCGGCCGGTCTGGAACCCGGTTCGCCGTTCGGCCAGTCGATCGCCGCCCTGGTGGTCTATCTGCACTACGCCCATGCGATCGGCTTGGAACGGCTGGTCCTGCTGATGGACGAGATCTTCTCGCTCAGCATCAGCGAGGGCGCGATCAGCAACATGCTGGCGCGCGCCCAGGCACCACTGCTGGCGGCGGCGGCGGCGATCCAGGCCACCGTCACCGCGAGCCCGGTGGTGTGTTCGGATGAGACCTCGGCGCGGGTGAGTGGCAAGACCTCGTGGGAATGGGTGTTCATCGGCACGCGGGCGGTGCTGCACCTCATTCGCCCCAGCCGCGGCAAGGCGGTGGTGCAGGGCCTATTCGGCGCCATCCAGCCGCAGGTCTGGGTGTCCGACATGCTGGGCAGCCAGCGCGGCCACGCGGGGCAATGGCAGGTGTGCCTGGCGCATCTGCTGCGCGATGCCCGCTACGCGGTGGAGTGCGGCGATAGCGAATTCAGTGCCCCGTTTAAGCGGCTGCTGCTGCGCGCCATCGCCATCGGCCGACGACGAGAGCGGCTGAAAGACACAACGCTCCAGCAGTATCAGGCCGATCTGGATCGCCGGCTCGATCGCATCATAGCGGCGGTCCCGTTGGGCGAGCCGGGGCGCAAGCTGCGCAAGCGCATCGCCGCCAACCGGGCGCATCTGTTCGTATTCGTTACCAACCGGGATGTCCCATACACCAACAACGTCTCCGAGCAGCATCTCCGCCCCAGCGTCATCTTCCGCAAGGTGACCAACGGGTTCCGTTGCCAGTGGGGCGCCGAGACCTACGCCGCCTTCCGCTCCGTCGTCAGCACCGCGAAAGCCAACCGCACATCGGTGCTCGACGTCCTCCGCTTCGTGCTCGCCGACAAACTACCCGTGGAGCCGCTCGCCCAGGTGGGGTGAGCAATTACAATCCATTCGGCATCCCCGACAACTTCACGACACAACCGTCACAGAAGGGAGGCGGCACTATTTATGTTGATCCGGCGAACCCCTACAATCGTGTGCGGGTCATGCCCGGGAATCCAAACAGCCCCAACCCGGTTCAGCGGAACCCCTATGTGATCGATCTCCGAAACGGTGCGGCCATAGACGCAAGCGGCAACCGCCTTCCAACTACCTCCGATCCAGCTGCTCACATCCCTCAGACTCAATATCAATATAGGCCGTAACAATGGAAAACAACATCCGGCTCTCTAAAATTCGTTGCGTAATAAAAGAATTCTCTTCGCGGGAATTCCAGGAAAGAGTATGGCTGAATGGTTTGGGTCCAGAGGTATCCTCTTATGAAGAGGCGATGTGCAAACTGTTCGATGATTACGGATTCGCAAGACTGATTGATGTTGAGTGGAGACGGGTCGGCCTAAACGAACCTCATCTGGTTAAACTCAGGGAGTTCAGAGACAAGCTTCTGGAATTCGATAAGGACATACCGGAAACCCCTAAACCTGGAGATGTCTTGGGTCGTGCAGCATGGGCGGATGTCTGCGAATACGCCTTGAAAGCGGAACAAGCTCTTGGAGATTATACGGTGGTATAGCAAGTGTCCCTCGC
>DASWZM010000289.1:0-5932 GCA_036404455.1 Occallatibacter sp.
TCAGCTCGCGGCCGACATGGGCGGCGCCGGCTACATCTTTACCGGCGAGCATGACGCCGCCGTGATGCACGACTCGGCGATGATCAACCTCAATATGCTGGAGGAGGGCTGCAAGGCCGGGGTGAAGAAGTTCTTCTACTCCTCGTCGGCGTGCATCTATCCGGAGTACAACCAGATGGATCCCGACAATCCGAAGTGCTCGGAAGAGTCGGCGTACCCGGCCGCGCCAGACAGTGAGTACGGCTGGGAGAAGCTGTTCAGCGAGCGGCTCTACTTCGCCTACCATCGCAACTTCGGCGCGCAGGTGCGGGTGGCGCGCTTCCACAATATATTTGGCCCACTGGGTACATGGTGCGGCGGCAGGGAAAAATCTCCCGCGGCGCTGTGCCGTAAGATCGCCGAGACGCCCGAGGGCGGCGAGATCGAGGTCTGGGGCGACGGCAAGCAGACGCGCTCCTTTCTGATTGTGGAGGAATGCGTCGAGGGCATCCGGCGGCTGATGGAGTCTGATTTTTCCGGTCCGGTGAATATCGGCTCTGAGGAGATGGTTACCATCAACCAGCTCGCCGAGATCATCATGGACGTTGCCGGAAAGCGGGTGCGGATCAAACATATTTCCGGGCCGCTGGGCGTACGCGGGCGCAACTCCGACAACCATCTCATCCGCGAGAAGCTGGGCTGGGAGCCAAAGCTGCCGCTACGCGCCGGCCTGGCAACAACCTATGCGTGGGTTGAACAGCAAGTCGCTCGGTCCGTCGAATTATCTCCGGTCCGGCCGTGATCCGGGGTTGGTTGTTGCATTAGATTCTGGACTACGATTGTCACGAGCGATGGTGTGATGAACATGCTTCTACTAAGTCAGGTGTTCAGCCCTGATTTGTATCGATGGCATAGCACTTCGTCGGCAACGTCAACGCTTCGGTCACTCGATCCGATCCATATGCGCGCACATCCCTTTCTTTCCTTTACTCCCCCACGTCGAATGGTGTCATACTGATCCTTTGGATCGCGGGTCGCTTGGGTACGCCTTGGTGCTTATCAGAAGCGGTTTCTGCTTCTGCCGTAATTCAATTACAATATATGCATTGCACCGCGAACCATTCGCTGGAGACTATGAGCAAAACCATTCAAATCGCGGTCGTTGGCTCGGGTTACGTCGGCCTGGTCGCGGCTGTCTGCTTCGCCGAGGTCGGACACTCCGTCGTCTGTGTCGATATCGATGAGAGCAAAGTCGCCGCCCTCCAGTCCGGAGTTACCCTCATCCACGAGCGCCACCTCCCGGAACTCCTCAAACGCCACCGTAACACCCGTATCCGCTTTACCACCGACCTCGCAGAGGCCACCCAATCCGCGGACGCTATCTTCATCGCCGTCGGCACCCCCCAGTCCGAGAACGGTGATGCCAACCTCTCTTACGTCGAAGCCGTCGCCTGCGAGATCGCCCGCTCGCTGACCAGCTACAAGGTCATCGTCGAAAAGAGCACGGTCCCGGTCTACACCAGCGAGTGGATCTGCCGCACCATTGAGCGTAATGGTGTCGCGCGCAGCCTCTTCGATGTCGTCTCCAACCCCGAGTTCTTGCGCGAGGGCACCGCCGTCTCCGACTTCCTCCACCCCGACCGCATCGTGGTCGGCGCCGATTCGGAGGCTGCCGCCTCCCTGCTCCAGCGGATATACGCACCGCTCACCTCAGGCGCCTACTATACCCGTCCGGATGCTATTCCCGGCCGCAGCACCGCCTCCGCCCCGCCGCCCCTGCTGCTCACTTCCGCCAAGTCGGCCGAGATCATCAAGCACGCCTCCAACGCCTTCCTGGCACTCAAAATCTCCTTCATCAACGCCGTCGCCAATCTCTGCGAGGCCACCGACGCCAACATCGAGCAGGTCGCCCGCGGCATGGGACTCGACAGCCGCATCGGCCCGCGATTCCTGCGCTCCGGTATCGGTTACGGAGGCTCCTGCTTCCCCAAGGACGTCGCCGCCTTCCACTTCGTGGCGGAGCAGCATGGCATTGACTTAGACCTCCTCACCGAGGTGGAAAAGATCAACGCCGAACAGAAGATGCGCTTCCTTGCCAGGGTCCGCTCCGCTTTGGGTACACTGCGCGGAAAGCGCATAGCCGTACTCGGGCTGGCCTTCAAAGGGGGTACCGACGACATCCGCGAATCGCCCGCCATCGACCTGGTTGAGATGCTGCTCGCCGAGGGTTGTTACATCGCCGTCTACGACCCCGCCGCCATGCAGCGCGCCCAAGCCGAACTTCCCGCCGGCCCACAGCTTCAGTATGCCCAGGACGCCTATGCCGCCGCCCGCGACGCCGACGCCCTGCTCGTCCTCACCGACTGGCGCGAGTTCACAACCCTCGACCTGCAACGCATCTACGATGCTCTGCGATACCCCATCGTCGTCGATGGCCGCAACCTCTTCGACCCCATGGTCATGCAGCAGCACGGATTCACTTACATCAGCATCGGAAGGCCCACTGTCAATCCTGCCCGCTCTCACGAGCTTGCCACCTCAGCCGTGCCCTGACCTGCAACCGGGTACTCACCCTGAACCATGTACCCCATCCGTTATCGTCCCGATCCAGAGCTTGCAGATAAATATCAATCCAAGTCGTACGCACGAGATTGCATCTTACATAATTAGTTCAAATACTGTAGATAGTTAGTGAGTCAACTCTCCCATGACCCAGGCCCCCCAGAAGAATATCCTCGTCACTGGAGTTGCAGGCTTTCTCGGCTCCCACCTCACCGACGCCCTCCTCGCACGTCCCGGCGGCCACTCCGTCTTCGGTGTCGACAACCTCTCCACGGGCAACCTCGCCAACCTCGAGCATCTCGCAGCGGAGCCCCGCTTCGCCTTCCTACATCACGACATCACCCTCCCCTTCGACCCCGGCCCCGTCGACTTCATCTTCAACTTCGCCTCGCCAGCCTCGCCCGTGGACTACGCTCGCCTTGGCCCCGAAGCCCTCCTAGTCGGGTCTGTAGGCACCATCAACATGCTCAATATCGCCCGCAAATACAACGCTGGTTTCCTGCAAGCCTCCACCTCCGAGTGCTACGGCGACCCCGAGGTCCATCCCCAGGTGGAGAGCTACTGGGGCCGCGTCAACCCCATCGGCCCGCGTTCGGTGTACGACGAGGCCAAACGCTTCTCTGAGGCCGCTATCACCGCATGGCGCCGCTACTATGGCATCGACACCCACATCGTCCGTATCTTCAATACCTACGGCCCGCGCCTACAGGCCAACGACGGACGCGTCATTTCCAACTTCATGATGCAGGCCCTGGCAGGCGATCCGCTGACCATCTACGGCGACGGCCTGCAGACACGCAGCTTCTGCTACGTCTCCGACCTCATCGAGGGAATCATTCGCCTGGCCCACTCCCAAGAGCACGACCCGGTTAACCTCGGCAACCCAACAGAGTTCACCATGATGGAGTGCGCCCGCGAGGTCCTTCGCGTCACCGGCTCAAAGTCCGCAATCGTCCACCAGCCCCTACCCCAGGACGACCCCACCCGCCGCTGCCCAGACATCGCCAAAGCCCGCGCCCTGCTCCACTGGGAGCCAAAAGTCCCCCTCCGCGAAGGCCTCCAGAAATCCCTCGCCTACTTCCAGTCCTGCCTCGCCGCCAAACCGATTTAATGCGTCCGCACCCGAAGCTCGACGTTGATACCCTCCTGCTGCTGTAACTGAGCGATCACTCCAAACAAGTTCTCGGCGCGAGGATTGCCGCGCGGGCCGAACATCCGTTGCAGGCTTGGTGACGAGATATTCGTCATGCGCGCCAGTTCTGGAAATCCAACCGTCGCATTGATGTAATTGCGGAGAATGGCGCGGGCCGTAGCAAAATCGCCATTGCAGATCAGCTCCAGACCTTCCCGAAGCAGTCCCTGCCGGAATCCGGCTTCCCTCTGGGCGCGGTCGCGAATCGTGTTGCGAAAATCTTTGGTCAAAGCCTTGGTCCCTGCTTGCGCTACAACCACCATGCCACGCGGCGATAGCTGTAGGCCGGCTTCTCACCGCAGGCGGCAACGATCCGTTCATCCTGGGAACGGTCCGCGTGACTGGCGTACGCGCGCTTACGGTAGTAGAGGTTGGAGCGGCTGATGGAGAGTGTGTCGATCACCAGCGTGGCTTCCTTCCCATGGGCTACAAGTTCTCTGGCTTGCGAATGGGACTGCCCGCAGCTCACTCGCCCAGCACGTCTTTTAGTATTTAGATCTGTAGCGCACTCCGCCTCAGGGCACGCTCCAACTGCTTGATCTTCCGTGCCTGCTCCACTTCATCTTTCCAGCAATAGTAAAGTTGCTTTACGAGGCTCCTCGGCGATCCATCGTAGAGCAAGATCCTCGCATAGCGTAGCGAAATTGATCTGAAATTCCAGAGAATGCAGCCGCTGGGATATCTCCACCGTGTAAGAAGTGCATTCTATGGGCATGAGGCCCTTGGGTGCGCGACTAGACCGATGCATCCTGCCGGGACGAAGCACGCTTCGGCGTCGTCCTGTATCGGGGCGCCTGCAATTGTGGAACTGGATGATTGCGATGTGCCTGGGCGTCTGGACTACGGGCACTGGAGTTGCCGCCGGACAGGCACGCGTGATTGGACAACGGGAATCTGAGATTGCCCCTTTTGCCCAGGCAACTTACATGCACCCCGACTACAGCCAGCCCGCCAACCTTGGCTACACGGGAGGCGTGGACGCGACTCCCTTCATGTTTCGCGGGCTCCAACTGGCGCTTGAACTCCGGTTCACCGGGGACAGCGGATCCATTGCCCACGAGTACACCTGTTCCGGCGGGCTGAAGGCAGCGACTACATTTCACGGCATACGTCCCTATGCAACATTGCTCCGAGGGCTCGATATCATATATTTCACCAACCCGATTGCGACTCCGAAAGGTCCCTATGCACGGGACAGCTCGCGGATGTTTTCGGTCGGTGGCGGGGCCGAGTTCGACGTTGGCCCGAGTTGGCAGGTCGTGGTGGACTATTCCAAGCAGTACTGGGCGCTCGACTCGCCTCTTATCCGTCCCGTCGCGTTTTCTCTGGGTGTCGCGTACCGGATTCCGTTCCGCCATGGCAAGATGAAGGACTAGAGCGAATTGCATCGGTGCGCTGGCGTCGCGGCTGGGCGATGTCCCTCCCGAGCCAGGTTCCTCCCGAGCCAGGTTGCGAGCGCGCGGCGGACGACGTGGAGGAGGGTCTGGGTGAGGAGCGGGGAGTCGTTGAGGCTGGCCGGTCGGTAGAGGCGGAGGCCGAGGGTGCGGGCGCGCTGGGCGAAGGCGATGTCGATGTCGTAGAGGATTTCGACGTGGTCCGAGAGAAAGCCGATGGGTTGGAGGACGACTGCGGAGTGGCCTTCGGCGGCGATGGCGGCGAGGGTGTCTTCCACGGTGGGGCCGATCCAGGGGCTCCCGGCGACACCCTGGCTCTGGAAGGCGAAGAACCATTTTTTCAGGTTGGGGAGACGGCGGGCGGCTGAGGCGAAGACGAGCTCGGCGGTGTGCTTGGCTTCGATGGGGTAGGGGTAGGGGGAAGATGAAGAAGATCCCTCCGCTACGCTGCGGGATGACAAAAAAGGCTTGGCTTCGATGGGGTTGGGGTTGGGGGAAGAAGCAGGTCCCTCCGCTGCGCTACGGGATGACAACAAGGAGGTGGATTCGCTGGACTTTCCCGCTTCGCTGGACTGGATAGTGCGGCAGGGGACGGAGTGGGCGGTGAAGAGGATGGGGAGGGATTCGGCTTTAGTTCCAGCGGCGGCGCTGGATTCGGCGCAGGCGCGGGAGTTCTACGGAGCGAGGCAGAGGGCAAGGAAGCGGGTGATGCCATCGGTGCGTATTTTGGCGACTACGTCTGCGATGAAGGGGTGCCAGTTGTGCATGGCGGCGTAGAGGGGAGCGAGTGGCCGGTGGCTGCGAG
>DASWZM010000290.1:0-1848 GCA_036404455.1 Occallatibacter sp.
GCTGGTCAGGATGTCCGTTGGTGGAGTGGACAGGACAACGTAGCCAATGCGGAAATAGCTGGCCTTGGACGGGTTGTCTTTCTTGTAGTCGGAGAAGAGGATAGACACTTACGGTTACCCCAAAGCTTCCCGCATCCGCTCCCTGGTACGGAGCGAACCGGGCTTCATTTGATCGCGGTAGTTGACAGTGACTGTTGAGTCTCCGTCGGTGGACATCTTGGACAGCATCTTGGCCGTCCGCATGGCCTTCTGGCGGTCCGGAGCGCGCAGGTTCACATCCAGATCCCGAGTCTCACCGAGAGGTGCAACGACCGTCGTCTTGGTCGTGGCTGGCGCGGACTGAACGGAGCGGGGCGGCTTGGAAGGCGCCCGCGACCCGGCCTGGCCTTCCCCTGGGATTGTGTCTGGTTCAGGAGCGCCTTCTTCTGGACGGTACGTGCTGCTGGAGTCCCGGCCAAAGGCAGGTGACGGGCGGTCCAGGTGGGTGGTAGCAATGCCGGCGACGGCAGCGGCGGCGAGGCCCGCCCCGAGGATCAGGCCCACCTTGACGGTGCGGGCCTCCCGGCCAACACTCTCAGCAGCACGGGTGACCCTGTTGATCATTCCCAGCGTCTCAGAACTTGCAGTAGCGCCGGCGGCAGCCGCGGCGCGGGCCTCCTCCTGGGTCTGGCTGGCGGCCTGAGCGTAGGTGAAGAGCTCTTCGCTCATCCCCAGCTCCTCGGCCGCAAACGCCTTATCCGCCGGCGTGGTCATCGCCCGCACTGCGGCGTTGATCTTCTCTCGGTCGAACCCGCCGTGGAACTGACGCAGCATCTCCCGGTTCTCGACCAGGTAGTCGTGGAAGGCAGTCCGGTCCGCGCCGTCTGCAGCCATGGCCAGCTGGCGCATCGCGGCATAGAAGTCGTCGAAGGTACCGCTGGGGCGCATGGATCCACGCAGCTTGGCGTCGATGCCGAGCGCTCGCACCAGGTCCATATCCTGGGCGCCCTTCAGCTTGGCGGCGGAGATCGGCCCCTGCTTGATGGACTGGAAGAAGAAGGTGGACAGGTCGTCCTTGATGAAGGGATCGGTGATCGCCGAGTTCTCTTCGAGCGCGGCCTGCATCAGCGAGTAGGTGTTCGAGCTGGATCCGATCGAGCCGGCAGTCGAACGCTTCCTCAGGGCTTCCGACCAGGTGTACATCTTCTGCTTCTTGAGCCGGCCGGTGAACGGCTTATAGGTGCCGTCGGCCTCGCCGACCAGCTTCCTGGTCTCGTCGCCCACACCCACCATGCGCTGCTGGAACTGTGTGCTCTTGGCCTGGATGGAGTTCGGATCAAAGACGGCCTCGGCAGCCTCGGTGGCGCCCTCGCCCTTCGGCCGCAGGAAGTGCGCCATGATGTAGTCGCCGTCGGCGTCTGCCATCAGAAGGCCGCGCATGCCTTCGTCCATGCCGATGATGTTGCTGTTGTTCAGGGCCTCATCGATGGTGACTTTGAAGAGCGGGGTGTGGCTGACAGGCTCGCGGGTGCCCATCATGAAGACGTCGTCCCCGCGGAACAGGGCATCGCGGATGCTCTTGTCGCCGATCGAGGCGGCACGGTCGCGGCCGATGCCCACTTCGAATGGATTGACCGAACCGTTCTCGTAGCGGAGGTTCGAAGGACGCGTGCCGAACCGGAAGGTCTGGGCCAGGGGATCGACCGGACCACTCCGGTAGAAGCTGTCCTTGCCGTGCAGGAACTGCTTCAGCGAATTCAGGTACTCAGTCTGCTGGGCGGCAATCGCCGATGCGGGCTCTCCCTTCTCGTGCATCTTGACCAGGCGGAAGAGCTCCTGCTCGTGCTCGCTGGCGGAGAATTCGCCGCT
>DASWZM010000291.1:0-5324 GCA_036404455.1 Occallatibacter sp.
AGACGGTCTGTGAGATGGGAGCCAAGAAATCCGGCGGCGCCGGTAACCAGTACATGCATTATGAGGGGCTCACTTTTCTAATACTACAGTTGTAGATCGCTATTTCCGGAGGGAGCCGGGGGCTTCAGCCCCCGGAAAAAGCGCGAATTGCCGGGGCCTTCAGGCCCTGACTTTGGTCCATTTTCCGCGAGAGAAAGCAAGTACAACTGTAGTACTAAGCTGGGAAACCGTGGTTCCGGGAACGGCATTTCGCAGAGGGAGCAGGAGATGCGCGCCTGAAGACTTACAATACCATGCCGCGCGGTTTGCCTTGCTGCGCCTGGTAGGATGCCGGCCTGCCCACGCTAACATAGGTGAAGCCGTGATCCAGCATTTGCTGCGGCTTGTAAAGGTTGCGGCCGTCAACGACGATGGGAAAGCGGACGGCCTGGTTGAGCCGCACCAGGTCGATCGAGGCAAACTCTCTCCAGTCGGTCAGAATGAGGACGGCGTCAGCGTCTTTGGCTGCCTCATAGAGGTTGCCGGCATAGCGAAGCTTCGCCGAGGGCGGGAGCACGTCTTTGGCGCGGTCCATGGCGGCCGGATCGTAAGCCGTGATCGTGGCGCCTGCCTCCAGAAGTCTCTTGATGACGTCGATGGCGGGAGACTCGCGAATATCGTCGGTGTCGCGCTTGTAAGCCAGGCCGAGGGCCGCCAGCCGCTTGCCGCGCAAGGTCCACAGAGCGGAGAGGACCTTGTTGAAGAAGACATCCTTCTGGGTTTCGTTGATCTTGCGGATTTCCTGGAGGAGTTGAAAGTCGACGCCCTGCTTCTGCGCCACCCAGTGGAAGGCAGCCACATCCTTTGGGAAACACGACCCGCCATAGCCCAGGCCGGCGCGCAGAAAGCGGGGGCCGATACGGCTGTCGAGGCCCATGCCGGCGGCGATATCCTCGATGTCCGCATCCACGGCCTCGGCCAGGTTGGCCACCGCGTTGATAAAAGAGATTTTCAGCGCCAGAAAGGCATTGGAGGCGTGTTTGATGATCTCAGCGCTCTGCGCCGACGTGACCAGCAGGCGGGCCGGATTTGAGGCGCTGCGAGCCCCAGGCAAAGAGCCTGGTTGGGCGTAGTAGCTGCCCCCGGTGAGCGGCTCATAGATGCGCCGGAGCACGCCGGCGGAGCGCTCGTTGCCGGCGCCCACCACGATGCGGTCCGGATGCAGGAAATCGGCAATGGCCGTGCCCTCGCGGAGGAACTCGGGATTGGAAACCACGTCGAAGCTGCCGGGGTCAACGCCGCGCCGGTGCAGCACGCGGCGGATCCACTCGTTGGTGTAGACCGGCACGGTGCTTTTCTCGACGATCACCTTGTAGCCGCTGATGCCGCGGGCAATCTCAGAGACCACGGCCTCTACATAAGAAAGGTCGGCGGCGCCGGTGTCGCCCTGGGGGGTGCCGACGGCGATGAAGATGGCCTCGCTGTTTTCGACGGCCCGGCCCAGATCGGTGGTGAACTCCACGCCGCGGCCCCGGTGTTTGGCCAGCAACTCGGGCAGCCCTTCTTCAAAGATGGGTACGCCGCCTTCGCGGAGGGTCATTATCCTGGCTTCGTCGTTGTCGACGCACGTGACATGATGGCCGATTTCGGCAAAGCAGGCTGCCGCGACGAGTCCCACGTATCCGGACCCGATTACACCGATAGAAACTGGGTTTGACATGCGTTGGGCTATCTCTTTCGCTGCGTCCGGCAGAAGTTGGCGGCACGAGAGATTCCGGGCCGGCGTGGTAGTGTCTATAGCCTGTTATTAACTTTCCCGCCACTCGCGCGAAAGTTAATAACAGGCTCTAGGCTAACTCAATCTCCAGGCTAACTCAATCTCCAGGCTATCCATGAGAGACGGGAGGGCCACGCTTGCGGCGATTCGGGCACTTGACCAGAGGCATGGGCGGGGGCTGGAGCGATCATCCGGACGGGGTTGTCCGGGGCTGGTTTGCTTGTCTGGAAAAAGTGGAATCACGTCCACTATACCATTGTACGGATACGGGAGCTGCTGCCGGGCCGGGGTTTCCGGACGATAAGCTGGAGAGTTTCCGGAGGCTTGAGCGGATCTCCAATTCACGTACCTTTGCCAATTCTGTGCAAGATGGGTTCGGGTTATAGCAATTGGAGAACCGCTCTATCCGGACCCATCAACCGCATGACGAAGCGGTGGGAATCGAGGCAGTCCTGGTGCGGGGTTTCTGTAAATAACCGAAGGAGAAATCTGCATCTGGAATGGATGCCGTTCCCGAAATCGCGTCTTTGATGCAGAATTGATAGCGATATGAGCTTTCGATTTGTACTCCCCCAGGCACTTCGCAGCGCCGTGGACGTGGCCGCCGCCGACTGGCACGCCAACAACAAAGTTGACCGCTTGTGGCGGAAGGACCCCGGCCTGTGGACCCGCGACGGTGAGGAAAACTGGCTGGGCTGGATGGACATTGTCGAGCGGCAACAGAAGGACCTGGCGGACTTTGCCGGGCTGGGCGCGGACGTGGAGACGGGCGGTTTCAAGACGGTTTTGCTGCTCGGCATGGGCGGCTCCAGCCTGTGCCCCGAGGTGCTGGCTGAGACCTTTGGGCAGCAGGGGGACTTCCCCACGCTGCACATCGTGGACTCCACCGACCCGGCGCAGGTGAGAGCCGTCCGCAACATGGTGAACCTGAAGGAAACGCTGGTGGTGGTAGCCAGCAAATCCGGCTCCACGCTGGAACCAAACATCCTCAGACAATATTTCTTTGAGGAGATGAAGTTTGCCTTGGGCGCGGGTGAGGCCGGCAGCCATTTTCTGGCCATTACCGACCCCGGCTCGAATTTGGAGCAGGCGGCCAAGGCGGACGGCTTTCGGTACATCTTCCATGGGGATCCGCAGATCGGCGGGCGCTACTCGGCGCTGTCGAACTTTGGGGTGGTGCCGGCGACGGTGGCGGGATTGCATATCGGCAAGCTGCTGGATGAGGCGGCCAAGGCCGTGGCTTCGGCTAGGCTGGCGCCGGGGGACAATCCGGCCGTGGAACTGGGCCTGGTTCTGGGCACGGCCGCCAACGCCGGCCGCGACAAGATCACCATCTTCACCTCGCCGGAGATCTACGGTCTGGGCGCGTGGCTGGAACAGTTGATCGCCGAATCGACCGGCAAGCTGGGAAAGGGGATTACACCGGTGGACCGCGAGGCGATTGGCGCGGCCGAGGTCTACGGCAACGACCGGATATTTGCGTATGTGAAACTGGCGGGCACGGCGGATTCGAGCCAGGACGCCAAGGTTGCGGCGCTGGAGGCTGCCGGTCATCCGGTGATCCACATCGAGATTGAAGACCTGTACGCGATCTTCGGTCAGTTCTTCAGTTGGGAAATTGCGGTGGCGGTGGCCGGCTCAGTGATGGGGATCAACCCCTTCAACCAGCCGGATGTGGAGGCGGCCAAGATCGAAACGCGGACGCTGACCGCGGCTTACGAGAAGGCGGGCACGCTGCCGGAGCGGGCGCCGCTGCTCGTGGATAAGGGCATCAAGGTGTATGCCACCGGCGCCTACGCCGCCACGCTGAAGAAGGCGGCCGATCGGACTTGGGCTTCGGCTGCGACGCTGGCCGGGTATCTGCGCGCGCATCTTGACCAGATTCATGCCGGCGACTACTTTGCGGCGCTGGCTTTCCTGCCCATGTTCCCCGAGTACGAGGCGGCGATCCAGGGCTTTCGGCACAAGGTGCGCGATGCGAAGCATGTAGCCACCTGCCTGGGCTTCGGTCCGCGCTTCCTGCACTCCACCGGGCAGGACTACAAGGGCGGCCCCAACACCGGGGTCTTCCTCCAGATCACCGCGGGCCATGGCGTGGATGTAGAGATTCCGGGGCGGATTTACAGCTTTGGCGTGGTGATCGATGCCCAGGCTGCCGGGGACCTGGCGGTGCTCGAGTCGAGCGGCCGGCGCGCCGTGCGGGTCCACCTGGGGGCGGATGTGGCGGCGGGGTTGAAGACGCTGGCCGAAGCGATCGATGAGGCACTCAAGTAAAAGCCGGGGCCAGGGACCAGGGACTCGGGACAAGGGGCTAGAGACATCGAACAGGCGGACCGGAGTGGCTGCCGGGGCCGCGGGAAGTGGGTGGGTTTAACCCCCAAGGAATGGAATGGCCGAAGGACCGCTCCCTCAGGGGCTCAGGCTTTCAATGCCGGATTGACCATTTTTATACGGGTTACAGCGCATAGGATTCAGGTTGCAGGAGATTTTTGGAGAGATTCAAGGGGCGGACAGGGTTCGATTTGCCGCTCTTGGAGGTTTGACGGAGGGCCGGGACACTCATCCTGAGCCAATTTCTCGGTTGCGCGGCGCGGAACTTTTTGCCGGCGACCGGGTTCTTACCGATGACGGCTCCCGTAACTCGTCGTCTAAACGAGTTGAACAGAGAGCACACCTCAGGCAGAGGAGAAGCAGGATTATGAATCGTTCATTGATGAAGAGAGTTTTCCCGCAGGTTCTGGCGTGGGCGGCGTTGGTGGCCCTTTGCTGCGTGATTGCGCTTGCCCAGGACCCTGCTCCAGCCGGAGCCACGGCCGCAGCTTCCCCCGGCGGCCAGCGCTCGGACGGACAGATCGAGATGGACGTGGTGCATGCGCTCGACGCCTCCAAGGCGCTGAAGAGCGACCTGATTACGGCCGCGACCATCCAGAGCGTGGTGACGCTGTCAGGAACGGTGTCAAGTGAGGCCTCCAGCGAACTGGCAGAGTCGATCGCCGCCCATGTTTCGGGCGTGACCAAGGTAAATAACAACCTAAAGGTCGGCAATCCGCAGGACGCGCAGGCCGGGGACCTCGGCGCGCAGCAGACTGCTGACACCCAGCCGGACGACTCGATGGCTCCGATTCCGCCTCCTCCCGCTCCCGCGGATGGACCGCAGCCGGCCCCTGGCCAGTCTCCTTATCCAAGCCAGTCTCAGTCTCAGGCGCCTTATCCGCCGCCTTATCCGCAGGGGCGGCCACATTATGCTCCGCCGCAACCACCCGCGCTGAATTACGAGGTTCCCAACGGGCCGGTTACCATCGCCCAGGGAACGCTGTTGCAGTTGCGGACAAGCGAGTCGTTGAACAGCAAGAAGGCCAAGGACGGCGAACCGGTTCAGTTCACCGTGATTCGCGACGTGGCCGTGGGCGGAGTGTTGGCGATTCCGCGCGGCGCGACCGTGCATGGGGTGGTCACCGAAGTTAAGCAGGCCGGCGATCTGGGCGGGAGCCCGGTGTTGGCGCTCAAGCTCACCTCGCTGGACCTCGGCGGACAGAGCTACCAGCTGGATAGCGATCAGTTCAAGGTG
>DASWZM010000292.1:0-1587 GCA_036404455.1 Occallatibacter sp.
CATCACCAACCTCAATACCAATTGCGGCGCGCCCAACAACTTGCCTGGAGCCAACTCTCCTAGCGGCGGTGTCTGCAATTGGTGGGAGGACATGAACCATTATTTGGTGACGACTCAAAACGCCAATGGGAGCTGGAGCAACGGCGGCGAGTGGGGCGATCCGTTGAATACCTCCTTCTACATCGCCATTCTGGATGCGGCTCCACTTCCAGCCACAATCACTTCAGTAACGGCCCCCGTCTCCGTTCCCGCGCTCTCGGCGTGGGGGCTGCTGGCACTGGGAATCCTGCTGGCGGTGGTCGCGGCGATGAGGATGCGAAAGGCAAACTCGCGGCCGGCGTGACGGTTAGTGCTCCCATCAGCGAGATTCGCCCGGGGCCGGCAAGGTAGGCACTTGGATCGCTGCTTTGGTAACGGGCCCCGGTGTGGGACGGGTACTGGTTTCTTGAACTGGGATTTCGTTTGGCTTTGGCCCGTTACGGGCAGGCGGACTCAGGCTGCCCGTAACCCCTAGAAATATCGGCCATGGATTCATCCTCATCCGGGGCAGTGAATGGCCGAATCAATGGCGATCGTCAATTGGGCCGGTGAACTCAAGCGCCGGCAGCCGGTGAGTAAGGAGTGTGGCCGGGCTCGCTTCGCTCGCTTGGACAAGCTGAATGAAGCATGTCCTACAATGCGCTGCGCGAAAGCACTCAGCGGTCAGCTTTCAGCTTTTGAGCGGCATGAAATCGGCGCGGCCGGCAAAGATTCTGATGTCTAGTAATACAAAAAACTCGCGTCCCTTTATTTCTGAATCATCACTTCCGTCGATTTGATGACGACGGTAACTTCATCGCCGGCCTGCAAGTTCATTTCTTCCACGCTGCGCCTGGTGATGACGCTTTCGATTTCGTTCTCGCCTACCTGAACTACGATGTGTCCCATCACGCCGCCGAGATTCACCTCTTTCACCCGGCCGCGGAGTTGATTGCGTGCGGATAGAGCCATACTCCTTACGATACTCCTACAGGTTGCGATATTATTACTTGCTTGAACCGAAAATTCATCGTTCCATTCGCTCTGGCGCTTTGGCTGGCGCAGGCGCAGAATACCGGGCAGTTCGCCCTCACCATCGATAACATCATGCGCGGCCCCGGCCTGGTGGGGTACGAACCGGCGCAGCCGCGCTGGTCCTACGACAGCCAGCACATCTATTTTCAGTGGAAGCAGTACACCGACAAAGAGGCTGCGCCCATGGACACCTACGTGGCCAACCGCGACGGGTCGGGACTGCGCAAATTGAGCGACGCGGAGGTCCGCCAATTGCCCGCCGCCACCGGCGACACCAGCAAGGACAAGCGTTACTTCGTGTACGCCAGGGCGGACGATCTTTTCGTGCTCGACAACACCACGGGCAAAATCCGGCAGCTCACCAAGACCACCGAAGTCGAAGCCAATCCGCATTTCCTGCCGGACAGCAAGCGCATCTGGTTTACCCGCGGCGGCAATGTCTACGTGATGCCGCTCGATTCCGGCACCCTCGTACAGATGAGCGACATCGTGCCGGCCGCTCCGGCGAATGCTCCTTCTCCGGCGGCGGGACGC
>DASWZM010000293.1:0-8661 GCA_036404455.1 Occallatibacter sp.
GTCTATGAGGGCGATGCCTACGCGACGCCGCTGGGAAACGTGCAGGTGGACAAAGCCTTTGCGCGACAGTTGGCGAAGATGAGCTCGAGCATGCGGCTTTCCAGCCAGGGACACGATGCCACGCCCGCAGGCGCCGAGCATGCCATCGAGGTGGAGTTGCCGTGGCTGCAACGGGTGTTGGGCGATTTCGAACTGGTCCCCATCGTCATGGGAGATCAGAGTTACGAAAACAGCCGCGCGCTGGGAGTGGCTCTGGCCAAGCTGATTCAGATGGACAAGAAGGGCGGCGGCGCGCCGGGCGACACTCTGATCCTGGCCAGTTCCGATTTATCGCATTACCACACCTACGACGAGGCGGAGAAGATCGACCACAAAACGCTCCATGCGCTGGAGGCGTGGGACTACTTCAGCATGTCGCAAAACTTCCAGACGCGGGTATGGGAAGCCTGTGGCGGAGCGCCCATCGTAGCCGCGATGATTGCCGCCGAACGTATGGGCGCAAACCAGGCCCTGGTGCTCAAGCACGCAAATTCGGGCGATGTTACAGGCGATCACTCGCGTGTGGTGGGATACAGCGCGGACGTTTTCGTCAAAGCCGAAAGCGGAAAGGCAGCGGAGCCGTTCTCACTGAGCGAGCAGGAGAAGAACGAGTTACTCGCCTTGGCCCGCAAGTCGGTGGAGCACGCGATAGAACAGAAAGAGGCGTATGAACCCGGCGCGAACGCGGACGAAGCGCTGAATCAGGAGCGCGGCGCCTTTGTAACCCTGCGCGAAGCGGGAGGTCTGCGCGGGTGCATCGGCTATACATCCGCAATCAAACCTCTCTACATGACGGTGCGGGACACGGCCACGCTGGCCGCGCTGCGCGATCCTCGATTTCAGCCGGTGTCCGCTGCGGAACTGCCGCAACTGGACTATGAAATCTCCGTGTTATCGCCCCTTCGGCGCGTCGTGGACATTCAGCAGATCAAGGTCGGGCAGCACGGCTTGTTGATGAAGAACGGCGCATACGAGGGTCTCTTGCTTCCGCAGGTGCCAGTGGAACAGAAATGGGATCGGCAGAAGTTCCTGGAACAAACTTGCGTCAAGGCGGGCATGGGCTCAGACTGCTGGAAGGATGAGGATACCGACATTTTCATGTTTACAGCGGTGGTCTTCGGCGAGCACAACCCGCAATCGCTTATGCGCGAGAGCTCTTCGCCCCAGGGCATGCTCGCGTGGCTAAGAGTGCCGGCGCCAGGCTTATCGCCGCGCTGAGCCAGGCGGTTCTCCAAAAGCCAAACACCGGGATGAGCCAGGTGCACAGCAGGAGCGCGCCCGCGCATCCGCCCAGCAGATCGATGGCATAAAGCGCACCGGGTTTTGACCGGCCCGTACCGTTCAGGAGATAGATCTCTCCCGCGATTGGGAATTGATATCCTCCCAACACTCCCGAGAGAGCGGCCAAAGCGGGGAAAACACACTGCGCTGCCAACCATGTTGCCGTTATTCCGGAGACCTTGGCCAGCAAACTAACCACAAAGATCAGCACGGGGCCGGATAATGCGAGCAGGAATTGGGTCGATGCAACGTTCCGGTAAGGGGGACGGCCGCTCAGACGAATGCGCCGGATCCCCAGCCAGCTTCCCAGGGCAATGCCGGCCATGCAAAGGCCGATAAGTATAGTTAGCTGACTGTACACGTAGCCGTAGATGGACTGAAATGCCAGCAGCAGAAACATCTCGAGAGCGATCGACGTGAATCCGGTTGCAGATACGCAGCATGCGGCCGCACAGCGGGCGCGCCGCTCGTGCGTACGCAAAAACGCAAGAGGCGCCGCCATCAGCAGAGACAGAATAAGAACCGTCTCCATGATGGTGGCAAAACGGATGTTGGCTGCGGCGCGTAGCCAGCGTGAATATCCCGAGTTGAACTGCGTGCTCCAGAGCACAACGTTGAAGTAATAGGCGATGGGCTCGAAATCGCGGTTGACGGGCGTCGAATTTAGCGGCTTCAGCTGCGCCCGAACCTGCTCCATGCGATCGGGCATCATGCGGTACGGGATAAAGTATTTGCTGACGAATTGTGTCTTCAGGTTCCGCTCCCGCAACCTTGCAATCAAAACTTGTGGATTGTCTGTCAGCACATCGGGTTGCGTAGCGGCAAGGAAGTGGATTGTCTCGCCTGGGATGGTGACGACGTACGGGAAGACTTCTTCGAGAGTGCGCTGAATGCAGCGCAGGAATTCCGCGAGGCCGGGGCTGATGGTCTCTTCCGAGGAGCGCAATTCGAAGGAGAGCAGTCCGCCCGGCGCCAGGTGATCGCGCGCGGAACGAAAGAACTCGACGGTGTAGAAACGGTTCAACTGCGCAGTCTGCGGGTCTGGCACATCGAGAATGATGGTGTCGAATTTGCCGGCGGCCGTTCGCAGATAATACCGGCCATCCGCGTAGTGCATGTGCACCCGGGGGTCCGAGGCCAAAGGACCATACTGGGCGGGGAAAAACTGCCGCGCCATGTCGATGAGAGCGGGATCCAGCTCGACGTAATCGATGCGGTCCACTGTGGGATGCTTGAGCGCCTGCGCGATGCTGCCGTTTACGCCGCCGCCGATCAGCAGCACATGGCGCGGCGCCGGGTGCTCCAGAAGCGCATAGTGAACCGCCTCTTCCGCGGCGCTTTCGTCGGGCGCATTGGCAAGGATTACGCCGTTGTCGTAAATGCTGCGCAGATTGCCGGTCTCGATGACCGTCAGGTTGCCGTAAATCGAATCACGCGATCCCACCACACGAAAGCCCCGCCACAGGCGCTGCTGCGCGGCCTGGTCCAGCGGCGGCGCTGCATAAGTCACAAGAAGAATCGCGATAAGTGCTGCCGTCCCGGTCATAACTCCAAACTGCCTGCGGCTCATCCGGAATGACAAGACCGCGGCCATCGACAGGTTGAGCATGGCCACGATGACTGCGATCTGGAAGGATTCAAGAAAGCGCAGCAACACGATGCTGGCCACAATCCCTCCCAGGCCGGAACCAACAGCCTCGAACATGTAAGCCGAGCTGGCTGCAAGGCGGGAAGAGACGCCGCACTCCTGTTCGTACATTCGGGCCGCAACCACGAAAAGCGCGCCTGAGAATGCGCAAAACAGACTCAGACAAGCCAGAGACGCGAGGATCATCGGCAGCGGTCCAACCAGCTCGCCGGGTACTGCCTGAAAGAAGGATTTCGAAGCGCGCAATGTCCACAGCGCCGGCAGCAGGCTGGCCGCGAGCAGGCATTCGAACACGGCCACAGCCCGGCGTGCCTGACTCCCGCCCAGCGCAAAACTGCTGCTCAGGCTGCTGCCGGCAGCGGTCCAGAAGAGCCATGTAGCTAACATGATTCCCAGGGACATCTCGTTGCCGTTGAAGACAACAATCAGCTCCCTCATGAGAACGATCTGTCCGATGACCGCGCTGAAGCCGATCAGTGTCAAAGCCGTTCTTACGGCAGGCGCCGGCTTCCACGCAGAGCGTAGGTTGACGGGCTGTAAAGGTGCTTCCACCAGAACGGAATTAGAATCTTCCTGTCGTTGAAAAGCAAGGGCGGGCAAGCAATTCATTCGGCCCCAGCGGCCTGATAGAATTCTTTTCCGAACTACCAAGGAGTGGCCGGGCGCCCTCCTCTTCAAGTTCCGAGTGGGAAACCGCGTATCGGCACCCGACTTGTTGCACGTTGGGCCAGCGAGGTCTTTATGAATGGTCGAATTCCTGGGACAAACGCCGCTACGCGGTTGTTTGTGCGATTGGTTCTCGTGTCTGCGGTGCTGGGGCTCTCGGCGCGTTGCCTGTTTGCGGTCAATTGTCCAGTGGTCAAGCACAACCCTCCCAGCGATGCCGACAAGGCGCTGCTGGCCGCGGATTATTCCACGGCGGAGAGTCTCTACCGCGCCGGCCTGGCCGCGCATCCGGGCGATGTGGATGCCACCGTCGGTCTGGTTCATACGCTGCTGCGCGAGCAGAAGGTGCTGGATGCCGACGAGGCCGTAAAGACAGCCCTGGACGACGAGGAGGCCGCAAAGCCGGCCCCGGCCGCCTCGCCCAACTCGGCGGCATTGCTGACGCTGCGTGGCGAGGTCGAATTCCGCCAGGGCGAACCCTGGGTTGTGGAGCAGACTGTGCTCGCGTCTTACAAGCTCGACCCGTGCAATCCCCGTACCCGCCTCCTGTTTGCCCGCTTTGCGCAGGTAAACTCCCGTTACGCCGCCGCGCGCCAGCAGATCGGCCTCGCGCATCAGTTCGATCCCCAGGACCCGGAGATTCGCGCCGCATGGATTCAGACGCTGCCCTTGCCGCAGCGGATTACAGAGATGGAAGCCTATCTCTCTGCACCCACAGGCGATGACCAGGAGACCCTCCGCCAGATGCACTCGGAGCTGGACCGCTGGAAAAAGCAGACAGGTGAGCCGGCCCGGGCCTGCCGCCTGGTTTCAACGGCGGCGCCCGCGGATATTCCTTTCATCAATCTCATGGGCTATAACCGAACCACGCGCGCCTTCGGCCTGGAAATGAGCTTGAACGGTAAACCCGTGCGGTTGCAGTTGGGCGCCGGGGAAGGCGGCTTGGCCGTATACCGCTCCGCGGCCGAACGGGCGGGGCTCAAGCGGCTTTCTCAATCGGAGCCGGGCGGTCCGGGCGGCAAGCCCACGTACAGCGCCTATGCGGATTCCATCAAGGTTGGAAGCCTGGAATTTCAGAACTGCGTTGTGAAGGTGATCGACAGCGGCAGTCCGTACGACGATGGAGACGGCCTGATCGGGATGGACGTCTTTTCCGATTATCTTGTGACCGAGGACTACCCCATGCGCAAGGTGCAACTGGGGCCCGTGCCCGTGCGCCCGGCTGAGGGGACTGCCCCCGTGCCCAGCCTGACGACAAACGTCGCCCAGGCGGACGATCCCGTCGCTGCCCCTGCGGGTCCGTTTGATCGCTATATTGCGCCGGAGATGAAGGACTACACGCAGATTTACCGCGTTGCCAACAACCTGATTCTCCCAGCGGTTCTCAACGCCTCCAAGGTCAGGCTCTTTATCCTGGACCTGGGCGCTAGCGAAACCACCATCTCTCCCGGCATCGCCATGGACGTCTCCAAGGTCCACGAAGTGGACATGGGGGGACGACAAAAGGTCATCGTCGCCGACGAGATCACCTACAACTTTGCCCACATGTCCCAAAAGGTGAAAGGAGTCGTCGCCGCGGATACCTCGATGACCTCGAAGAACCTGGGCATGGAAATATCGGGGTTCATTGGAGCCAATACCTTCAGTCTCCTGATCATGCACATCGACTACCGCGACGGGCTGGTGAAATTCGAATACATTCCCAACCGGGGCTACAAGTTCGAGTGAGTCCCTGGGCGCGGACTTCAAGGCCCCTCGCGCGGTGCTTGACGCTCGGCAAGTCCCTCTTGATCCCAGTGGAAACAATCAACCGTTCAGCAGTGTCTTCATCGCTGGCGCGTAGCGCTCGCCGGCCGCCGCATCCGGCGGAAATATCTCCTGGAGTTTCTTCGCCAGCTCCGGGGCCAGGGAGATGTCCACGGCCGCCGCGTTCTCCTCAATGTATTTGCGGCGCTTCGTTCCAGGAATGGGCACAATGTCCTCGCCCTGCGCCAGCACCCAGGCAAGTGCAAGCTGTCCGGCGGTTACGCCGGCTTCGGCGGCCAGTTGCTTCACCTTCTCCACCAGTTCCAGGTTGCGCTTGAAGTTTTCTCCCTGAAAACGCGGGCTGACGCGGCGGTAGTCGTCGGCGTCAAAGTCGTCCGGGCTCTTGAAGGCGCCGGTCAAAAAGCCGCGGCCCAACGGGCTGTAGGCCACAAAGGCCACGCCCAGCCGGCGGCAGGCGGGCAGCACCTCCGGTTCGGGGTCGCGCGTCCACAGCGAGTACTCGGTCTGCAGCGCCGTGATGGGGTGGACGCCGTGGGCGCGCTCCAGGGTTCGCGGCGCGGCCTCCGACAGGCCCAGAAAGCGCACCTTGCCCTCCTCCACCAACCGCGCCATCGCGCCCACCGTCTCCTCGATGGGCGTTTTGGGGTCCACGCGGTGCTGATAGTACAAGTCGATGGTCTCGATGCCCAGCCGCCGCAGACTGGCCTCCGCCGCGCCGCGCACGTAGGCCGGACTGCCGTCCACGCCGCGCCGCTCCGGGTCGGCCGGGTCGCGCAGGATGCCGAACTTGGTGGCCACGAAAAACCGCTCGCGCCGCCCCTTGAGCGCCTTGCCCACCAGCACCTCGTTGGTGTGCGGACCGTAAATGTCGGAGGTATCCAGGAAGTTGATGCCCAGTTCAAGCGCGCGGTCGATGGTGGCCAGCGACTCCTGCTCGTCGCGGCTGCCGTAGAACTCGCTCATCCCCATGCAGCCCAGCCCGATGGCCGGGACTGCAGGGCCGTTGCTGCCCAATCTGCGGATTTTCATTGTCTTTCCTCGATTCTCAATTTCACCGTACATCCTCGAGCGCACCGCAAGTCAAGTGCGCCGCACCCACGCGGTCGCAGGCGCATGGCTTATCCTTTTAGACCAGAGGAAATCTTTGACGGATTCAGGGTTGTACGAAAGCATGTTGGCGGTGGCGCTCGAAGAAGCGCGCCAGGGATTCGACGAAGGCGGCATTCCCATTGGAGCAGCCTTGTTTCGCCGCTCCGGGGAACTGGTGAGCCGCGGCCACAACCGGCGCGTGCAGCAGGGCGACCCCAGCGTCCACGCCGAGACCGACGCCTTTCGCCGCGCCGGATGCCAGCGCAGCTACCGCGACCTGGTCATGGCCACCACGCTGGCCCCCTGCTGGTATTGCAGCGGCCTGGTGCGCCAGTTCCGCATCGGCACGTTGGTGGTGGGCGATAGCCGCACCTTTTACGGCGGTCTCGATTGGCTACGCGAAAACCGCGTCGATGTGATTGACCTCGACAGCCGCGAGTGCCGGGAGCTGCTGGAGGGCTATATCGCTATTCATCCCCAAGTTTGGAATGAGGATATTGGTGAAGGGTAGGGAAGACAGGGACTAGGGAACAGGGAGCAGACGAAGGAATTCAACTAAGCTTCTGGCTGGTGGATCATGCGAAAAGGGGCGTCCGCGGAATGTGGACGCCCCTTTTGACTGATTGAATTGATGCGAGTTAGAAATCCAGGCGCAATGACATTTGAATCTGCCGGGGAGCGCCGATGGTGTGAGTGACGATGCCCAGGCTCGACGGGCAGTTATAAAAGCTGGTGTTGGTCTGAGAGCCATTGGCGGTGCAGCCGGTGGGCAGCGGGGTTGTTCCCGCTGTGGGATAGCCGTTGTAATAGCCGTTTTGAGCTACCTCGTTGCCGGGAATATCGAAGCTGGTCGTGTTGGTCAGGTTGTAGACATCGAAAGTGTACTTCAGACTGTACCGCTCAGTGATGGACATGGTTTTCACCAGCGAGGCATCGGCGCGTTTCTGGAAGGCCTGCCGGAAGATGTTGCGCTGGCCGGTGGTAAAGCCTGTTTCAAAGGGATCGGAGGCGGGGATGGCGCCGCCCAGTCCGCCCGCCGGTAACAGCGGCAGAGTGAAGCAGGCGGGATTCAACGCCGGTTGCCCGCCGGCTGGGGTCCATGCGCCCGATGCATGGGTCAAAGCACTCCTTGCTGAGCAGCCTTTGGCCAGCGGCACAACAGGATTGGTGATGCCGTCAGACACGGAGTAGTAGATGCTGCCGACGGAGCCGGAGAAGTCGATGATGCTGTAGGGCTGGCCGCTCTGCAGCACGGCAAGACCTACCAGCGACCATCCATCGATCACCTTTCCTTCCAGGTTTTGTTTATTGGCTAATTCGGGAATCTGGAACACATAGTTGACGCTGATCACGTGGGTGCGGTCGAAGTCAGAAGAGCCATAGCTGCTGCGCAGGTTGAGAGGATTGTTTCCATTGTAGAAGAGTCCGAGACCGCTCTGCTCGTCGAGGGCGTGCGACCAGGTGTAAGAGACCCCCATCTGCATGTCGTGGCTCATGCGCTTCTCAATATGTGCCTGGAGCGCGTTGTATGCGTCGACGCCGGCCGCCCTGTAGGAGATGGACTCGGCCGCATAGCCGATGTAGGGAACGCGGAGGTCGACGTTGCCCCCCTCATAATTAGCCAGATAATTGGTGCCGGTGGCGCTGCCGGGGGCGAGGCTGGCGCCGACTACGTTGTAGCCGTAGCTGTAATTCTGCTGATAGGGGGTGCCCGGCAGGGCGGGATTGGACGGGGAAACGATGTTCGGTTGATTGAACGGGACCGGAATCACCTGGTGGCGCCCCAAATTGCCGACGTACCCCAGGTCGACGGCCAGATCGGCGCGCGGCTGCCACTGGAAGTCGAGGGTGTAGTTGATGGTGTAGGGCAGCTTGTTGGCGCGGTCGTAGACGCCGAGCGAGATGGGCTGGCCGTTGTGGATCACGTTCGCGTACCCGGTGCCGGTGTTCAGGATGCTGTAGGCGTTGGGAAGGTAATTGCTGAGATCGGAGGCCTTGGGGTTGGTGGGCGGGGCGAGCGCCACGGTGCCATAGGGATTCTCCAGGTTGCCCTCCACGTCTGTGCCGCCGCAGGTTGCCAGGTAGCCCTCGTAGAAGTACTGCGTTGTCGCTGGGCAGGTAGTGGCATTGACGAACGGGAGCTGCTGGTTGACGCCGAAGGGACCGCCGGT
>DASWZM010000294.1:0-10487 GCA_036404455.1 Occallatibacter sp.
ATGTCGGCGAGCACACGGGGGCTCACGCCGGTCTTGCCCTCCGGATTGCAGGTGGCGCCGCTGGCGATGATGCCGCCGCAGTTGTATTGCGGGGTTCCGGTCTGAACCTCGAAACCGAAACCATACGTCAGGGCCCAGCGCCGTGCCTCCACCGCCTGTAGAAGAACCGTCTTCCAGGGTTCGGCGCCCAGGGGATTCTCGACCGCCGTGTCTACTTCATTAAAGAGAGCGAAATCGTAGAGATTGCGTTGCGTGTCCATGAGAGCAGTCTGGTTGAGCGGATCGCCCGGATGCAGCGTGATGGCCCGCGCCACGGTATCGGGACGCGTGTAATTCAGCCCGGTCAACAGTACCTTGCGCACAAAGATCTGTTGCCCTTCGGTGATGTGGAAGACCACGTCCACCTTGCTGGGGTCGGTCGTCTCTATTTGCTGGACCACTTCGACCCGCACCTGGTCGGTATTGAATCCGCGGCTCATAAGGGCGGTCAACAGCGCATCGCGGTCCCCGGCCAGGTTCTGAGGAGAAAGCAACTGGCCTGCCGTGGTGTTCAGCAATGGGGTGAGACTGGCCGCATCCACGTGCTCGGTCCCTTCAATCCGGACCGTGCCCACGTGCAGTTGTTCGCCCTCCTCGATGCGGTAGACCACGGTGAGCGGGGCTGTCGTTGCTGTTTTCGGGAGCCTGGCGCTGTTTTCAGGGGCATTGTTATCTGCCAAAGCGGTTTCAGGAGTACTGGTCTCGGGAGTGATCTTCACTTTGGAGAAGCCGTTATTCTGGTAGACGGCCTGCAAGGCGCTCTCGTCGGAGGAGACCAGAGCCTGGCTGTAAGCGCCATGGCGGTCGAGGGTATCTGCGGCATGAACGCTGAGCAGTTCCTTGAGCGTTGCGGTGTCGAAGTAATGGTTTCCCGCGATCGAGACCCGTTCCACGCGGCGGCGCGGCCCGAGCAGTACCTTGTAGAGAATCACCACCTGCCCGGCGCTGGCGGCTTGCTGCTCGTGATCCACCTTCACGTCAAAGTAGCCCTGGCGCTGGTAGTAATCCCGCAGGCGGCGATTGCCTTCGTTCAGCAGGTCGTCGTCGACGGTGCCCTCCTCAAAGATGGGAATCACATGCTTGATGCGTTCTGCGCTGATTCCGGCGCCTTCGACCCGCACCTTGACTTGAGGTCCCTGGCCGGCGGAAAAGTGGAAGTTGGACCTTTTCGCGTCCGCGTCGTACTGCTCGGACACGAGCTTGATCTCGGCTTCCAGGCGTTCCTGGCGCTGGTAGTGCTTGAGAACGCCGGCCAGGGCGCGGTTGGCGGTGTCGTGGTCCACGTGCGCGCCGGTTCGCAGGTGGGCATAGTGGCGGAATTCATCCACGCTCATTCCGGCGTCGCCCGTCACCTGGACCGCACCCACACGCGCCTGCGGGCCACTGACCACGTGAAAGGCGATATCGACTAATTGTTCGCCGGGATGCGGCGTCAGGGCTTGGGTAATCACCGGTTCGTGGAAGCCGTTTTGGGCCAGCGTAGTGCGCATCTGTTCGAGCGCCTGGGCCATTTTGGCCTGAGTAAAGCGGGTTCCGGCCGTGAGCTGGCTGGCGCGCTGAAGCTGCGTATTTACTGTGGCGCCTCTGGCCCCATCTACGCTGACGGTTCCGATAAACGTGCGCGGAGCGCCGCGAAAGACGAGGGCCACGCCGTCCTCAAGGCGCGATCCCTGGACCTCGATGGTTTCCCAGAGGCCGGTGGCAAAAAGCTGGCGCAGGCTCTTCTTCAGGTCTTCGGAGCTGAGCGGTGTTCCCTCGGCCTGGGCGAGATGGCCGACGAGTGGGGCGAGCCGGCTGGTGGAAACCCCCTCGATCGAGATACGACGCACCGGCAGACCGATCCATTGGGTGAGGGAGCCGGCATCGGGCTCAGGGGGAGCCTGGGTTGCCTGCAAGGGTGCAGGATTCAAAATAGCTGCCGGGCTGGCGGCCGGGATGGCTGGGACTTGAGCCGCAATCTGGCTCCAACCGGCGATTCCTCCGATGATCCCGAAGAAAAGAGCGGCGGCGAGCAGAATTCCGGACCGAACCACCCCGGCGGCGAAGTGGGCGCCGGACAACCCTCCCGGGTCGGGGCATCGCCGCTCGCCGCCCGGAGTGTACCCGGCACCCGCGCGGCGGCTGCCGAAAAACCCCGACGGCTTTGTCCTCAAGATCATCTCTCTTCCATAGATGCGGGGAACCAGTTTCAGTGGTCCGTCTTCAGCCGCCGGTGGTCAACGATCCTTGACCACGAATCGCTGACCACAATTCCCTAAACCCTTTCCCTTATACTAAATCGAGGAAAGAAGCCACGGCGCAGCAGCAGAGGATTGCAGAGCGATTCCCGAGGAAGTGTATGCCCCATTCGAGGTTCCCGACACGGCCGCCCGATTCAGCTGACCGCCCGCCAGCCGGGCGAATGCCCCCTCAGGTTCCGGACTCACCGCCGGCGCCGGCCGCGCCCACGCTTTCATCCCATCCCCTCGAGGCCGATGCGCTGGCCCGCGCCCAGGCCGGCGACCATCAGGCCTTCGCCCAACTTTACTCTTTGCACAAAAGACGCATCTACTCTTTATGCCTGCGCATGGTGGGCAATGTTGCGGCAGCCGAAGACCTTACCCAGGAGGCTTTTCTTCAGTTGCACCGCAAGATCGCGACCTTTCGCGGGGACTCGGCTTTTTCTACCTGGCTGCACCGGCTGGCCATCAATGTTGTGCTGATGCATCTGCGCAGGAAAGGCTTGCAGGTGGTTTCACTGGATGAGGCGATGGAACCGGCTCCCGAGGAGCGACCGGGACGCAGCTTTGGCGCGCCCGATCTGACCCTCTCCGGCACCATCGACCGGCTGGCCCTGCAGCGGGCCATCGACATTTTACCGGCCGGTTACCGGCTTATCTTCGTGCTGCACGATATCGAGGGGTATGAGCACAACGAGATAGCCTCCATGCTGGATTGTTCGGTTGGCAACAGCAAGTCGCAGTTGCACAAGGCAAGGCTGAAGCTGCGCGACACCCTGCGCAGCTTTCCGCGGAAGGAGGAGCGGCGATGATGGATGACCGCAACAAACTGAGCTGCGCCGCCTTCCAGGACCAGTTGCCGGAGTTGATCGGTTCCGGGGAGAATGTCGCCACGCATCCGCATTTGCAGAGCTGCGAGCTTTGCCGAGCTCTGTTGGCCGACCTGGAGACCATTGCCGAGGCTGCCCGCCAACTGTTTCCTATCGTGGAACCGCCGGACGAACTGTGGGAACACATCGAATCGGCAATCAAGAACGAGGAAGGCGCATCTTAGATGGGCTCATCCGATCGTGGCTGAACGAGCAGGACTGGACGAACTGGACTGAATGAATCAGGATCAAGCGGCCTCGGGGCGTGTGGGAAAAGAGCGTTTTCAGCCCTTCCGGCGGCTTTTCGGACAGGCGCCGAGGCAGAATCCTGCTCGGAGTGTCCTATCTTTCTCACCTTCCAAGGGCTTTGGCCGATACACCTTTCGAGCAAAGTGCATCCAAGCTGGCAGCGGGCCGCGCGTCCGTGGGCCGGTCGCACGCGGTGTGAGCAGGGGCAGAACCGGCGGCATTCGCTCGAAGGGAACCTCTTCGGGCGCCTGACCGTATACCCAGAGGCGCACGGGGAGGCCGCGCGAGTTGGACAATCCGAGATTGCGGGGAGGAGAAGATTTCTGAAACTTTTCAAAATCTACGATGTCTAATGAAGAAAAGTTGATACGAGGACACTCAATGCCGAACCAGCCTACGATTCCCGCCTCCGCCAAGAGCGCATCCGGAAAGAGTTCCCCCGGGACGCGCAGGTTTCCCGTGCTGCCGGTGCGGGACACTGTGCTATTTCCCCATGCCGTGCTGCCGTTGACGGTAGGGAGGGAAAGCTCCATCCAGTTGATCGAGTCGCTGGGCGAGGAACGGACGATCGTGGTGGCGGCGCAGCTGGACCCACGGCTGGACTCGCCCAAGCCCGGCGATATGCACGCAGTGGGAACGATGGCCACGGTGCACAAGGTTGTGCGCATGCCCAACCAGAGCCGTTTCGTTTTTACCGAGGGGGTGGAGCGGGTGCGGCTGGTGAGCTATGGCCAGACCGAGCCTTTCATGGTGGCAGAAGTAGAGACGCTGGAGGACACGGAGCCGGCGGCCACGTCGGGCGTGGAAGCGCTGGTGCGCAACGTGATTGGGCAATTCCAGCAGATTGTGGCTGAGTCCCAGACGCTCTCCGATGAGTTGCGGACCATTGCCGCGAATATCGAGGAACCGAGCCGCCTGGTGGATTTTGTGGCGTCTTCGCTGCCCTTCCTGACCACCGACGACAAGCAGCAATTGCTGGAGACGGCAAGCATCGTGGAGCGGCTGGAGCAGTTGAACAAGCACCTGGCCAAGGAGATCGAGGTGCAGCAGTTGCGCACCAAGATCCAGAGCGAGGTGCAGGACCAGGTGCAGCAGTCGCAGCGCGACTACTATCTGCGCGAGCAGCTCAAGGCCATCCAGAAGGAACTGGGCGAGCAGGATGAGGGCCAGCGCGAGACCGAGGAGCTGCGCCAGAAGATCGATGCCGCCGGAATGCCGGAGGACGTGAAGAAGGAGGCGCTGAAGGAGCTGGGGCGGTTGTCGCGGATGTCTCCGATGGCCGCCGACTACTCTCTGACCCGGAACTACATCGAGTGGCTGGCCATTCTGCCGTGGGCAAAAAGCTCGGGGTCCAAGATCGATATTGGCAAGGCCAAGGAGATTCTGGACGAAGACCACTACGAGCTGAAGAAGGTGAAGGACCGCATCCTGGACTACCTGAGCGTTCTGGAGCTGAAGCCGGACATGAAGGGGCCGATTCTGTGCTTTGTGGGGCCGCCGGGGGTGGGCAAGACCAGCCTGGGGCGGTCCATTGCGCGAGCCCTGGGCCGCAAGTTTCAGCGCATCTCGCTGGGCGGCATGCACGACGAGGCGGAGATTCGCGGCCATCGGCGGACCTACATCGGCGCACTTCCTGGGCAGATCATCCAGAGCATTCGGCGGGCCGAGGTGAACGATCCGGTGATCATGCTGGACGAGGTAGACAAGCTGGGGAGGGATTTCCGCGGCGATCCGTCCTCGGCGCTGTTGGAGACGCTGGACCCGGAGCAGAACTACACCTTCCGCGACCACTACCTGGACGTGCCGTTCGATTTGTCGAAGGTGCTGTTCATCTGCACGGCGAACATGCTGGACCCGGTTCCGCCGCCGCTGCTGGACAGGATGGAGCTGATCTTCCTGCAGGGTTACAGCGAAGAGGAGAAGGTGCATATTGCGTTCCGGTACCTGATTCCGCGGCAGGTGAAGGAGAACGGGATCACGGCGGAGCAGATCGAGTTTCCCGAGGACGCCGTGCGGTGGATTGTGCGCCACTACACGCGGGAGGCCGGGGTGCGCAAGCTGGAACAGGTTCTGGGGACGGTCTGCCGCAAGCAGGCGCGGCAGGTGGTCGAGGGAAAGACGGAGAAGCTGGTGGTGACGCGCGATGTGCTCAAGGAGTTTCTGGGCGGCATCCAGGTGCGCGTGGAGACCGAAGTCTCAGAACGGGTGAAGCGGCCGGGCGTGGCGGTGGGGCTGGCCTGGACACCGGCCGGCGGCGACATTCTCTTCATCGAGGCCAACAAGATGAAGGGCAAGGGCGGCTTTACCATGACCGGGCAGATCGGCGAGGTGATGCAGGAGTCGATGCAGGCGGCGCTGACCTGGGTGCGGTCTAACGCCGCTTCTCTTGGGCTGGCCGAGGACTTTACCAAGGATATCGATCTGCACATTCACGTGCCGGCGGGAGCAATTCCCAAGGACGGTCCCTCGGCCGGGGTGACCATGGCCACGGTGCTGGCATCGCTGCTTACCGATACACCGGTGCGCCCGCTGACGGCGATGACCGGCGAGATCACGCTCAGCGGCAATGTGCTGCCGGTGGGCGGCATCAAGGAGAAGTTCCTGGCCGCGCGCCGGGCCGGGGTGCAAACCATCATCCTGCCCGCCGAGAACCGCCAGGACGTGGAAGAGGACCTGACGCCGGAGTTGATGGCGGGCGTTCAGGTGCACTACGCCAGCCGCATCGAAGACGTGCTGGCCGTGGCGCTGCCGCTGATGAAGGCGCGGCCGGATACGCTGCCCAGCGTGACCGAGATGCCTGTGAGCACGGCGGCGTAAGCAAGACTGCGATTGATCGAGCGAGGGGCCGGCGAACCTGCCGGCCCTTTTCGTCGCACGCCATGGATGTTTGACGGCTTCAGGGTGGAAGTCCCCTTCGCATGTTTTATACCGATCGCAGTTTCGCATATAGACAAAAGCCATTCCTGGCGTCGCATCGCGACCTTGAAACCGCACAGATTCTGCCCACGGGCCAGGGCGGGGTTTGCGGCCAGCGCAGAGGCTGGTCGTGGCCGCAACCCGAACTAAAGTAATCAGCGATTCAGCCGATGAAACGTGAAGAGTCCAGTGCGCGGATGCGCGCGAGAAGCGGTGAACATGGCGACCACACAGGCCACCTCACATCAGATGGTTCCGTTGCACCTCTCGGGAAACACGACAGAACAACAGAACAGGATGCTGCAGGAGTTTCTCGGCGAAGCAGTCCAGGAGGCCTACCGGACTGCGATCGAACAACTGGACCGGCAAAGCGCGCAGGCCGTGCTGGACATGGCCAGGAAACTCAAGTCCGAGGTCGCCCATCTGGTTGTGGAGACCATCGAGCGTCACACGGCGAGCGACAAGTACAAGGAAGAGGAGGTGGGTTCGAATCGCGTGTATCCACCCACCTACCGCGTGCGTCCGGTTGAGGCGCAGGTAACGGCGCTAAGGACTCTGTTCCCCAGCCTGGGCAGTTGCCATGAGAAGCTGGGCCGCCGGCCGCTGCCGGAGGGAGCCGAGGCCTGGTTCGCGATTCCCCGCTGGCAGGCGCTGGCACCCACCTACAACGAAGCCGTGGAGATGCTGGTAGGAGTTCTGTCCACCAAGCGCAAGTTCTCCAACCGGATCATCGGCCGCATGGGTCCGACGTATCTGCGCCAGAGCGAACGCTCGAAGCTGGCGGAGAAGATTCTGAGTGAACAGCAGGAAGGGAACGACATTCTGGTGGTGGGCGCGCAGGCCGGGATGCTGCATCGCGGCTCCTCGGCGCGGCGCACCCGCGTGGCGATGGCCGGCAACGAGTATGGCCTGGGCGTGTTTGCCTTTGGCTGCATGTTGCTGACGCATCCCGAGCGGCTTTCCTCCGGCGATACGCTGATGATCGACTGCGGCGGCGACGAGTACTCGGTGCGCGGCGACTACACCTTCGATCGCGTTCCCCTGTTCGACTACGACATCACCGGCATCGAGTTCAGCATCTTCTACGAAGACCGGGCGCGGAATTTGTGGGGCACGCCCACCGGTTTCCTGTACAAGATGGTGTGAGGAGCGGCGGATAGGACGATCGCGCTTCCGGTGTTTCATCGACTGATTGCCGACTGCTGCGTCTAAGTGGCAGGCGGTATTCTTTTAAGCGTGATGCAGGTGCGAGTTCTTTGCTTTGGAGTGTTGAAAGACTGGCTGAGTTCGCCGGCGGCCACGGTCGAGCTGCCGGAAGGCGCCACGGTGGCGGAGCTTCTGGAACGGCTGAATGCGGGGGACCCCGCGGTGGTGTTGCAGGGGATCGCGGTGAGCGTGAATGCCGAGTTTGCCATAGCGGCCCAAGTGTTGCACGAGGGCGATGAGGTGGGTTTGCTGCCGCCGGTCTCGGGCGGCACTGCGCGTCCGGGTGATGCGCCCACGGGCGCTGCGCGCACGGCGGATCTTTCGCAGGAGAATGCGGAGGATTTATTGCTCCTGACCGCGCTGACGCGCGAGCCGATCGATGCGGAAAAACTCGTCGCCGCGGCCAAGCGGGGTGAGGACGGTGCTGTGGTGGTCTTTGACGGCATTGTGCGCAACAACTCGCGCGGGCGGCAGACGCTTTCTCTGGACTATGAGGCCTATGAAGAGATGGCACAGAAACAGATGGGGGAACTGGCCGCTGAAGCGCGCACCCGCTTTGGCGTGCGCAATGTAGCCATCTTTCACCGGCTGGGGCGGTTGGAGGTGGGCGAGACCAGCGTTCTGATCATCGTGGCTTCGGCACATCGGGCGGAGGCCTTCGAAGCCTGCCGCTGGCTGATCGACACGCTCAAGAAGACTGTGCCCATCTGGAAGAAGGAGACGTTTGCCGATGGGACAGTGTGGGCGGCAGGCGAACCTTTTCCCGCCGGGATGGCCGTCGGGCCGGAGGCTTCGCATGACGGGTAAGCCAAGCGGACTCCCAGGTCTCCGAGGCGGGCGTCGATCCCAGGTCTCAAGGTCGAGACCCTTCGGCAAGCTCAGGGCAGGCTCTGGGGCACCCAGCCTTTTACTGGCGGTGGCGGCGTTTTTCGTTCCTGCGCTGGGGGCGCAGGATCTGACGCTGCATGTGGATGTGAAGCTGGTCAACGTTTTTGTGAACGTGACGGACCGCAATGGGGCTATTGTGGGCGGGCTTACGCGCGAGGACTTTGCCCTGGCGGAAGACGGGCGGCCGCAGCAGATTGCGGTCTTCGAGCGGCAGTCGGAGCTGCCGCTGAATCTGACGCTGGCCATCGACACCAGCGGCAGCGTGAAAAAGGACCTGGCCGAGGAAGCGGATGCGGCACGGCGGTTTGTACATGCGATTCTGCGCCCGCAGGACCAGATGAGCCTTCTGCAGTTTGCCACCGAGGTGCGGGAGCTGACGCCGTTCACCAACAAGGTGGCCCTGATCGATCGCGGGCTGAGCCAGTTGCACAGCGATTTCGCGACCGCACTTTACGACGCCATTTATCTGGGCGCCGAGCGGCTGGGCTCGAAAGCAGGGCGCAAGGTGCTGGTGCTGGTGTCCGACGGCGGCGATACCGCCAAGAGCACCACTTACCCCCAGGCTTTGGAGCACGCTCTGCGCAACGAGGTGATGATCTACTCGATCATCGACGTGCCCATCGAGGCCAGCGCGGGGCGCGACCTGGGCGGCGAACACGCGCTGATCACGCTGGCCGAGCAGACCGGCGGAAAGAGCTTTTACGTGAGCGAAGGGGGGCTGGACAAGGCCTTTGCGCAGGTGAGCGACGACCTGCGCACGCAGTACCTGCTGGGCTACTATCCGCAGCACCAGGAGCCGGGACGGAACTTCCACCGGATCGAAGTGACCGTCCCCAGGGCCGCTGCGGAGAATTTCAATATCCGCCACAAGACGGGGTACTTCATGGACTTGTCGGCCAGGAAGAACTGACCGCGAGGAACTGGCCCCGGAACTTGTTCGAATCGGCGCATTTCATTTTCCCGAGGTGCGGCTTCCCGCTTCGCCTCTGCATCTAAAACGCGTGGTGGGTCAGTTTGCCGGGCATGAGCCCTGCTGACAGCAGGGATTGGCTTGCAAAGCCACCGGCTTGAAGAAAAATGCCGGAACGACAAGGAGAACGTACGTGATCTTTGGTGCCCATGTGATCCTCTACAGCAAGGATGCGACGGCTGACCGCGAATTCTTCCGGGAGGTCCTCGGACTTTCATCCGTGGACGCGGGCCACGGATGGCTGATCTTTGCGCTGCCTCCGGCAGAAGCCGCGGTACATCCCGCCGAAGAGAATGGCCGCCACGAACTCTATTTCATGTGTGACGATCTAAAGACCGAGGTATTGGCACTCGGCGAGAAGGGCGTTCGTTGTTCGGAGGTGGAGGAAGCCAGATGGGGCTCGATCGCCAGGATCACGCTGCCCGGCGGAGGCAAAGTAGGTCTCTACCAACCTAAGCATCCGTTGGCAATTGCCCGCGTATCAAGCTGATCGGTTGCCCTACAATGAAATCATGACCTCCCCACTCTCCACGCGCCGCCGTTCCAAGGCGCCTCCGCCGGGCGAAACCGGCCAGGAGGCGCTCTACCTTCGCTCTCTCAGCGATCGGCAGATTATTGTTTCCATCAAGCTGCGCGACGGGGAGACGGTGCGGGGCTGGATCGAGTACTTCGACGACACGATGTTGCGGCTGACGCGCGAGGGGCAGCCGAACCTGTTCATCTACAAGCATCAGATCCGCAGCATTTCTGAAGCCGGGCGGCGGCGCGATGCGCGCCCCGTGAGCCCGGGCAAGCCGGCTCCCAATGGGACTGTGGCGAATGGAGGGGGCTCTTGAGCGGCGCGGCGGATGGCGAGTTGGTGTGGGTTCCCAAGGCCTCGGCCATCGCCCGGGAGGCGGGTGCGCGGCTGCGCGAGTTTTTTGCCCAGGGCGTGGAGACCGAGTACAAGGGCGATGTGGATCTGGTGACGGTGGCCGACCGGACGGTGGAGAAGCTGATCCGCGGGCGGCTGGGCGAGGCGTTTCCGGAGCACGGCATCTACGGCGAAGAGGGGACGCGCGAGCGGATGGAGGGCGAGTTTCGCTGGTATGTGGACCCCCTGGACGGGACCACCAACTTTGCCCACGGGTT
>DASWZM010000295.1:0-4618 GCA_036404455.1 Occallatibacter sp.
TCGCTCCGGTATCAGGTTTCGGTGAGGATTTGGGCGAGGAGGGCGGGGTCGACGTTGCCGCCGCTGACTACGGCTACGGCGGTCAACCAGGGCGGAAACTCGGCGGCGTGGAAGAGGAGGGCGGCGGCGGCTACGGCTCCACTGGGCTCGGGGACGAGGCGGGTGGCGGCGACGATGGCGCGCATGGCGGCACGGATTTCGGCTTCGGTGACAGTGATGATGCCGTCGACAAAGGCTTGGATGTGGGCGAAGTTGCGCTGGCCGACGCTTTGCGTGCGGAGGCCGTCGGCGAGGGTGCGGCTGGTGAGCTCGGGGCCCCAAGTGACGATGGAGCCGGTGCGGAAGCTTTCGGCGGTGTCGCCGGCTAGCTCAGGTTCGACGCCGAACAAGCGTGTGTGAGGGCTGAGTTGCTTGACGGCCGCGGCTACGCCTGAGAGCAGGCCGCCGCCGGAGACGGGGGCTAAGACCAAGTCGACGTTGGGAAGGGATTCGATGATTTCGAGGCCGCAGGTGGCTTGGCCGGCGATGATCTGTTGGTCGTCATAGGGCGGGACAACGACGTAGCCGTGCTCGCGGACAAGCTGCTCGGCGACGGCGAGGCGCTCGCTGGAGGCCAGGCCGACGTCGACGACCTGGGCGCCGAGGGCGAGCGTGGCGGCGCGCTTGATGGCAGGGGCGTTTGAGGGCATGACGATGACGGCTTTTGCGCCGACCTCACGGGCGGCGTAGGCCACGCCCTGCGCGTGATTGCCGCTGGAGTAGGTGATGACTCCGCGTTCGATTTCCGCCGGAGTGAGCTGGAGGATCTTGTTAGCAGCTCCACGGATTTTGAAAGCGCCGATGGGCTGCAGGGATTCGGCTTTCAGGTAGATTTCCTTGGGCATGCCGTGTCCGGAGAGGCCAGGAAATGGAGCGCGAATGAGCGGGGTGCAGACGGCGATGGAGGCGATGCGGGCGGCGGCGGCGCGGATTTCGGCGATGGTGACCAAGGGAAAGGATGGAGTGCTCATGGGAGATATTTCTCCGGGACCGGGTCGGAGGGAGTTTCGGCTTGCCAGGTGATTTCGATGACTTGCCAGCGCTTGCCGTCGAAGACGGCCTGGATGCTGTTGATGCCGCGGTCCAGGACCTTGCCTTCGGGTGGCTTGCCGTCGGGGGTGGTGCGAGTTTCGTAGGTGCTCCAGAGGTGGGCGATGTGGGCCCAGGATTCGGTGCGGACCTTGACCTGGTGTTCGTAAAAGACTGCGCTGCCGCGCTTGGCGACGGCGGTGATCCAGCCGTCGACGGTGAGGATGCGAGGGGTGGCTGTGCCGTCGGCGGCAATGCGGATGGGGATGAGGCGGGCGTCGGGGAGAAAGAGCTGGCGGAAGCAGGTGCGGTCCTTGTCGGCCGGGCCGCTGACCGCGGCGTCGATGGCGGCGATGAGCTGGTCGAGCGTGGCGGTGGGGGGACAGATGGGGACGATCGCCTGGGGCTTCTGCGCGTTGAGGGTCAAGGAGAGTGCGGGAGCAAGAAGGGCTGCGGCGAGGGCCAGGAAAAGCAAAAGGCGGCGCATAGGGGGATTTTACAGGCAGAGAACACTGATTCAGAGTCATTTCGCGAGATCGGCGGGATGGATGGCCTCGATGTCTGTGAAGCGTGCAAAATCTCGCGTGTTGAAGGTGAGGATGCGCTTTACGCCGTGGACGCGCATGGCGGCGACAAGACGGGCGTCATGAACCTGGATGCCGGAGATGCTGTAGTCGACAAGCAGCCTGCGCCATTCGTCGTGGACAGCCGGGCCGTCTGGAAGCAGACGAAACGCTGCTTCAATTGCTTTTGCTCGAACGTCAGCTGTCGCCGGTGTGAATCCGAATCCGTTTCGATCCACCGGGCGAGTCAGGACATTCCAAAACTCGCCAAGGTTCTGCGAGGTGTAACAGGGCTCGACACGGGAACGCATTAGCTGCTTGATGGCCGTTCCGACAATCCTGAAAGATGGAGCTTCGCGCTGTGCCCAGCGAATCAGGACATTAATGTCGATCAGTACGAACTCTTCGGCCATTTACCACCGGTCTTCGTAGTAGCTGGCTCGGTCGTTGACCTCTGGCGGAAGGATGGGCAGATGCTCCGAGCCTTCGGAGAGCCGCATTGACAGTTCGTCCACTTGCTCGGGGGTGAGGATGCCCTTGCCGGTTGCGAAGGGCTTTGCCGCTTCCTCGAGGAGCCTGCTCGCATGTTGTTCCAGGGCAATGCCGCGCACAATGGCTTGAGCCGCCAGGTTGGCTTCGGCTTCGGGGCTGATTTCGACCTGAATCGTCATGCGACTTCTCCTGTCACTGATTATCCGTTAGATTCCGCGAGGATGGAAGCGTTTGGTTGGAGATTGGGCCGCTTTCAGTTCTGCTGCCGGGTCTCAAAGGCGGAACTGGGGCACCCGGCGATAGGATGAGCTCAAAATACAACAGCGGGTCTTTTTTGTAGACCACGCTGGCGACTTGGCGGTAGCCGCACTTTGCATAAAAGGCTCCGGCTCCTGCGGCAGCATCGAATGCATCGAGACGAATGGCATCAGCGGGCCAGGCGCGCGCGACGGCCTCTGCCTCTTTCAGCAGGAGACGGCCGACTCCCTCGCTCTGGAGGTCGGGATGGACGGCCATGCCGGTGAGATAGAGAGGCCGCGCCGCCGGGGTGAAGTAGGCGGTGTCGATGGCCCAAGGTTTCTTGGTGGCGAGGCGGAGGGTTCCAACGATGCGACGGCGAGAGTGCGCAACGATGATTCGCGAGAATTTGGGCTTGCGCATATTCGCCAGGATGCCGCGCTCCGTAGGCGGCGAGGACCAGAACCCCTGGCCGAAGCGGCGGGTGAGGTCCTCGGCAGCGGCGCTGTGAAGCGCCGCGAGCTCGGCTGCATCCGAGTTGGTTGCGGCAGCAAAAGCCAGTTTCATCTCGTTGAAGCCAAGGGGCATTGGCTCGAAAGTGATTCGTCATTCTATTTTTAGAATGCGTTCGTACGCAACTCCGCTGAAAAGGCGGTGTGGGCAAGTTTGAAAGTGAGCCCTCCGGGGCTAAAGCCCGCATTGAATCCACCGGCTTTATGCGCGGGTTGAAACCCCCGCCTTCCTCCGGATCGAGTCTTTCCGCAGCCCGTGGAGTCCGGATGACTTTGCGAGGCCTGATGTACGGGCTGAAGCCCACACCCTTCAAACTAACCCATTGTTAAAAGGGGTGGAGTGTATCACTGCCGTCGTCAGATTTCGAGGATTACGGGCATGATCATGGGGCGGCGTCCGGTGGTTTTCTGGATGAGGCGCTTTAGCTCGGCGCGGACTTTTTCTTTGACCATGCCGTAGTCGGATTTTTGCTCGGTCGAGAGGCCGTCGAGAGTTTTGAGAACTAACTCGCGGGCCTGGTCGGTGATGTCGGCTCCGCCGAAGCCGCGCATAATGACTTCAGGGGACTGCTCGACCTTGCCGGTGCGCTTGTTGATGGCGAAGAAAGCGATGACGATGCCGTCTTCGGAAAGAATGCGGCGGTCGCGGATGACGAGGTCTTCGACTACATCAATGGAAGAGCCGGAGTCGATGAGGATGCGGCCGGCGGTTACCTTGTCGCGCTTGCGGGCGTCGGACTTATCCAATTCCAACACGTCTCCGTCTTCAAGGACGATGGCGTGCTCGACGGCGCCGGTTTCGACGGCCACCTTGGCGTGCTGGCTGAGGTGACGGTAGTCGCCGTGGATAGGGATGAAGAATTTGGGGCGGACGAGGTTGATGAGCAGGCGCTGCTCCTCCTGGCTGCCGTGGCCGCTGACGTGAATGAGGCCATTGGAGCCGTCGTCGCAGACCACGTTGGCGTCGCGGCGGCAGAGGTGGTCGATGACGCGGAAGATACTCTTCTCGTTGCCGGGAATGATGCGGGAGCTGAGGATGACCGTGTCGCCCGAGTCGATGTGGGCGTGGCGATGGTTGTCAACGGCCGCGCGGCTGAGGGCGCTCATCGGTTCCCCTTGAGTTCCGCTGATGAGGATCATCAACTGCTCGGGCGCAAAGTCGCGCATCTGGCCGGGATTGATGACCAGGCTCTGGGGAATGTCGATATAGCCGAGGTCCTGGGCAATCTCAGTGCTTTCCATCATGGAGCGGCCGACGATGGCCACCTTGCGGCCATGCTTGCGGGCCAGCTCGAGGGCGATGCGGATGCGATAGATGGAGGAAGAGAAGCAGGAGAAGAAGAGCTTCTTTTTGGTCTGCGAAAAGATTTCGTCGAGGCGAGGAATAACGGCGCGCTCGCTGGGCGTGTAGCCGGTGCGTTCGACGTTGGTCGAGTCCTGAAGCAGAGCGAGAACGCCGCGCTTGCCGTATTCGGCGAAAGTGTGCAGGTCGAAGGCGTGGGCGTCGAGAGGCGAGAGGTCGATCTTAAAGTCGCCGGTGTGGATGACGATGCCGACCGGGGTTTGGATGGCCAGGGCTACGCAGTCCACCAGGGAGTGGGTGACGCGGATGGGCTCGATGGTGAAAGGGCCGAGGGTGAATTTTTCTTTGGGCGTGATTTCGATGAGCGTGGTTTCGTCGAGCAGGTGATGCTCTTCGAGCTTGCCCTCGATGAAAGCCAGGGTGAACTCGGTGGCGTAGACGGG
>DASWZM010000296.1:0-5798 GCA_036404455.1 Occallatibacter sp.
GCCGGTTGCATAGGGCCTAACCGCCTCCTGCAAGAGTTTCCCTGCATATTCTTCCAGCGCAATGCCGCGCAGGACCGCCTCCGCAGCCAGCTGGGCTTCGGTCTCCGGGCTGAGTTCGACCTGTATCGTCATTGCAATCACTCCCCTTGAATGTTCATTATCCGCCGATTCACGCTTGAAGTCGATTCTTGTTCCTAGCGGAGGAGATCTTCAAGCGCAGTGCTGAGGCTGGTTTTGTCGTCGCGATATTTTACGATGACGGGACAGTAGAGGCTTAGGCCCCAGTCCTGGCTGCGCTCATGGCCTTTGCCTTTGGCGACGGCGCGGGAGCCGGGGACGACGACGGCATTTTCAGGGATGATGAGGGGCAGCTCGGCAGTGGCGCGGAGGATTTGGCCGTGGACGAGGTCGAAGACAGGCGTGCCGCGGGTGAGGATGGTTCCGGCGGCCAGAACAGCGCCTTTGCGCACGATGGTTCCCTCGTAGACGCCGGAGTTTCCGCCGACCAGCACGTCGTCTTCAATGATCACAGGACTGGCGTTGACGGGCTCGAGGACGCCGCCAATCTGGGCGGCGGCGCTGAGGTGGACGCGCTTGCCGATCTGGGCGCAGGAGCCTACCAGGGCGTGGGAGTCGACCATGACGCCTTCGTCGACATAAGCGCCGGCGTTGATGTACATGGGCGGCATGCAGACCACGCCGCGAGCCACGTAGGCTCCGGCACGGATGGAGGAACCTCCGGGAACGATGCGGACGCCGTCCGCAGGGGTGAAGCGGTGGACGGGGTAGGTGTCCTTGTCTACAAAGGAGAGGCCGTGGAAGGAAAGGTCGCCGGCGGGGATGTCCTGAAGGACACCGAGTCGAAAGCCGAGCAGGATGCCTTGCTTTACCCAGACATTGACGCGCCAGCCAGTGGAGGAGGCCTGATCCGGCGAGGCGGAGCGAACCTGTCCGCTTTCGATGGCGGCACGGAGGGCAAGGAAGGCCGTCATGGCGGAGGGGTCGCCAATGGCCGCGGGCCCGGCGGCAAAGTGGCGCTCGATCGTCTTCTGGAGTTGGGTGAGGGTCATGGCAGTTCGAGTTTATCAAGACAGGGAACAGGGAAGTTTGGCTTTGGGGGAGGGGTGTTGGGGAGCGGACAGGCAAGAAACTCCATCGCCGCTCCGGGCGGAGAGAGGTTGGTGGATGCGATGCGCTGGGACTCAGGCTGTGTACAGGATCAAAAGGCCAAACTATCCGGCGATGCGGGGCGCTTGGCTGCTCGCATACACTGGAGGGTTGCTTGAACGGTTTGGCGGCCTTCAGGTGGAGAGATTCCAGGCGCGTCAGGGAAGAGGTTTATGCGAATCATGGGGGCAGTGGCCCTTGTTGTGTTGATGGCGGCGGCGACGGCGGAGGGAGCGCAGGCGCGCTTCGACGCGGAGGCGGTGCGGCTGAACAACCGCGGCGTGGCGCAGATGGGCCAGCAGTTTACGGAGCGCGCGGCGGCTTCGTTTGCCGAGGCGTTCAAGAAGGATCCCAAGCTGGCGCAGGCGGCGATCAATGAGGGCATAGCGCTGATGGCACTGCAAAAGCTGGACGAGGCCAAGACGGCGCTGCGTGCGGCCCTCGCCCTGAACCCGGACACTGCCCAAGCCTGGTACAACCTGGGGCTCGCACAACACGCGGGCAATGAGCTGGAGCCGGCGCTGAAGAGTTTTGAGGAGGCTGTGAAGCTCGATCCCAGGGATGCGGATTCCTATTATTTTGAGGGCGACTGCTACCAGGAGATGAAGGAGTTCGACAAGGCGATTGCGATTTTGCAGGAGGCGCTGAAGATCGACCCGCTGCACGCGTCGTCGGAGTTTGTGATGGCGCGGGCGTTGCAGCGGTCCGGTCATGTGGAGGACGCGAAGGTCCACTTCAAGCGCTTCCAGCATTTGACCAGCACCAAAATCGGGGCGCCCATCGGACTGGCATACGGGGAGCAGGGGCACTACTCAACGGTGACGCCAATCGAGGAGCCGGAGAAGGGGAACCGGGCGATGATTCCGGTGAAGCTGGTGGCGCGGCCGCTGATTGCGGCAGACTCCCAGGTCTCAAAAGCGAGACCTGGGGCACCCGGAGTTTCTGCGGCGCCCGCATTTACGACGGGCGGGGCCTGCATGATGGACGTGACGGGCGATGGACACATGGACCTGGTGCTGATGCAGACGGGGGCGCAGGCGATTCGCGTGTTGCGGAGCAAAGGGGATGGGACCTTTTTGGATTGGAATGCGGTTGCGGCGGGATTGAAGGCGCAAGGTCACGCTGTGGCGTGTGCGGTGGGCGACTACGACGGCGATGGGTTAAACGATCTGGCGGTGGCTCTGGACGATGCTGTGCTGTTGTTTCGGAATCTAGGCAAGGGCAAGTTTCAGGACGTGACGGCGGAGGCGGGGCTGGGGGCGCGCAATCGGCCTTCGGGGATTACGTTTGTGGACTACGACCACGATGGGGATCTGGATCTGCTTCTGAGCGGAGCGCCGATTGCCGCAGGTGGCGCGCCGAATGTTCTGTGGCGCAACAACGGCAACAAGACGTTCACGGAGTGGACCGAGCCTACGGGGCTGGGCGGCAGCGGGAAAACGGCGGCGGCGATTCTTACGGATTTCAACAACGATCGCGCGGTGGATTTGGCGGTGACCGGGGATGGAGCGGCGCCGCTGATCTATGTGAATCCGAGGGAGGGGAAGTATCCGACGCAGGCGATCTATGAGGGCGAGAAGCTGGCGGCGACGGTGGGGATTGCAGTGCTGGACTACAACAAGGACGGCTGGATGGACATTGCCGTTACGCATGCGGGCGCGCCGGGATTGACGCTGTGGCGGAATGTGGAGGGGCCGGAGCACATAGGGCGGCGGTTTGAGCGGGTGCGGCTGCCGCTCGATGGAACGCTGCGCGGATGGGGCGTGACTGCCATCGACATCGATAACGACGGATGGATCGACCTGGCGGCGATTGTGGATACGGCCGCGGGGCCGCGGGTGAAGGTGTTGCGCAATCGCGGCGATGGGAGCTTTGAGGATGTGAGCCACGCGCTGGGGCTGGACAGCGTGAAACTGCAAGCGCCGCGGGGGCTGATTGCAGCCGATGTGGATGGAGACGGCGCGGCGGATTTGATTGTGACGCAGTTGAATGCGCCGCCGGTGCTGCTGCGCAACGTGGGCGCGAACAAGAATCATTTTGCGCGGCTGGATCTGACGGGGTTTGCGGACAACAAGACGGCGCTGGGCGTGAAGGTGGAGGTGTTTGCAAGCGGGCATTGGCAGAAGTGGGAGTTGGCCGGGGCGTCGGGGTACCAGACGCAGGGGCCGCCGCAGATTCTGGTGGGGCTGGGCGATGCGGAGGGGATCGACCTGCTGCGGATTCTCTGGCCTACAGGCGTGCTGCAGGATGAGATCGATTTGCCGCGGCTGTCTGAGGGGCGGGCGGTGATTGCGATGAAAGAGGCGGACCGGCGCGGGAGTTCGTGCCCGGTGCTGTTCGCGTGGGATGGGCAAAAGTACCGGTTTGTTACGGATGTGATTGGCGCGGCGGTGGTGGGACACTGGTTCACGCCGCAGCGGCGCAATATTCCCAACCCCGGCGAGTGGGTAAAGGTGGACGGCGCGCAGATTGAGCCGGTGAACGGCAGGCTGAGTTTGCGCTTCATGGAGCCGATGGAAGAGGTGAACTACATCGACCAGTTGCGGCTGGTTGCGGTGGACCATCCGGAGAGTGTGGAAGTGAATCCCGACGAGCGGTTTCTGGACGATCCGCCGTTTGCCTCGGGGCGCGTGGTGGCTTCGGAGGGCGCGCGGCTGCCCGTGGGCGCTTGGGACGGCGAAGGGCGCGATGTGCTGGACGAGGTGAGCAGGCGCGATCACACGTTCGCGAGTGGATTCACGGCGCTGCCGTATGACGGATTCGCAAATCTTCATACGCTGACGCTGGATTTGGGGCTCGTGGATGCGAAGGGGCCGCTGCGGCTGCTGATGACGGGCTATGTGAACTACTTCAGCGCGACCTCGCTGTATGCGGCGTGGCAGGCGGGGATCAAGGAGATTCCGCCTTATGTCGAGGCGCAGTTGGCGGACGGCACATGGAAGCGGGTTGCAGACGATGTGGGATTTCCCGCGGGACTGGAGCGGACCATCGTGGTGGACCTGACGGGCAAGCTGCCGGCGGGAGCGCGGAAGATACGATTGGTGACCAACCTGGAGATATATTGGGACCAGGTGTTGATCGACAACAACGCCGAGGCGGAGGCGCACACGGTGGAGGTGCCGCTGGCGCTGGCGACACTCGATTTCCGCGGATACCCAACGCAGATTGAAGGCTCGAGCCCTGGGGATCTGGACTACGACTATGACCGCGTGAGCTTGACGGGGCCGTTCCAGCATGAGCGCGGCAACTACACGCGCATGGGCGACGTGACGGCGCTGGTGAAGGGCATCGACGACCGCTATGCGATCTTCGGGAGCGGCGAGGAGATTGCGGCGGAATTCGACGCGACGAAACTGCCGGCGCTGCCGGAGCATTGGAAGCGCGACTACTTTTTCTACGCCAATGGATTTGTGAAGGATATGGACTGGTGGGACGCATCGCCGTTTACGGTGGCGCAATTGCCGTTTCACAAGATGAGTGCATATCCGTATCCGGCGAGCGAGAAGTTTCCTGACGACGCGGGGGCGCTGGGCTATCAGTTGAACTGGAACGACCGGTTCGACTCGGGCGAGATGGTGCGGTCGTATCGATTCGACTACAAGCTGCGGCATTCGACGCCGGCGGAAGACTTAGCGCCTGCGTCCACGCGGTTCAACGATCCGGTCGTGCTGCGTTGAGACGGAGAGGAGCAAATGCAACCGCAGGTCCCCTTCGGCAGGCTCAGGGCAGGCTTTCGACTCCGCTGTGCTTCGCTCAGGATGACAGGCTTGTCGTGGGTCAATCATGAACGATTTGGTGCTTGAGCCGGCAGTGCGGCAACTGGAGCTTTTGCGCACGGGAGCAATCTCTGTTGCGGAACTGGCCGAGGCACACATACGGCAGATTGAGCGGTTGAATCCGGAGCTGAATGCGTTTGCCGACTTCGATGCGGACCGGGTGCGGGCGCGGGCGCAGCTCCATGACGCGTGGAAGGGGCAGCGTGGGCGCAGGCCGTTGTTCGGATTGCCCGTCACGGTGAAGTCTTCAATCGCAACGCGAGGATTGAAGTGCGAGATCGGGAGCCTGCTGCACCAGGGCGAGTGCCCAAGCGAAGATGCGGTGGTGGTGGCGCGGCTGCGCGCGGCGGGAGCGTTGATTCTGGGCACGACCAACTGCCCGGAGTTCCTGATGGCTTACGAGACCGCGAACCTGCTGCACGGGCGGACGCGCAATCCCTGGGACCTGGAGCGCACGCCGGGCGGATCGAGCGGCGGCGAGTCGGCGGCGATTGCTGCGGGGCTTTCGGCGGGAGGGTTGGGCAGCGATAGCGGCGGATCGGTGCGCGTGCCGGCGCACTTCACGGGCATCTGCTCGCTGAAGCCTACGCCGGGACGGATTCCGGGACGCGGGCATCTGCCGCCGTGCGTGGGGCCGTTCGCGATCCTCGGCGCAATTGGCCCCTTGGCGCGCACCATGGCCGATGTGGCGCTGCTGTTTCGCACGCTGAGCGGGCAGGACCCGCTTGATCCGGTGAGTGCGCCGGTGGCGTTGCGCGCGCCGAGCATGGATGAATTGCGGTCGAACAGGATTGGTTTTTTTGAGGACGACGGATTGATTCCGGTTACGCCGGAAACGCGCGCGGCTGTGAACGC
>DASWZM010000297.1:0-10753 GCA_036404455.1 Occallatibacter sp.
TCCTGGGCGGGATGAAGAACGAGGCCATGCTGGCCGAGACTGACGCCGCGCTGGTGGCCACCGTCCGCCGGGAGCTGAGCGAGATTCTGGGCGAGGACGTGGTTGGGCTGGGGATCGAGCCGGAACATACGCAGGTTTCGCGCTGGCGGCGGGCGATGGCGCAATACGCCGTGGGGCACCAGGAGCGGGCCAGGCGGATCGCCGAGCGGGTTGCGGCGCTGCCGGGGCTGCGGCTGGCGGGGAACGCTTACGACGGAATCGGGATTCCGGATTGCATTCGACTGGGACGAAGGGCGGCGAGGGAGCTTGCTGCGCCTGCAACATGATGCACAATAATAACTTGCGCGAAGGATAGGACTTCCGTACCGGTGAAGATGCCGAATAGAGTGCAGCAAAACACACTTGACACCGATGGCACATTGTGTCAAGATGTCTTTGGAAGAGTTGAGGTCTGGAAAGAACACGCTACCCAGGCATATATACTCTCCCGAATACCTTGAAAAGGCCGCTCTTCGAGCGGCCTTTTCACTTTTTGGCCCTCGATTTGCCGTCCCCCTTCGGGATTACCGAAAAGAGATCGGCGTACGGATATCTGCTTATACATTCAAATACCGCTTCGTCGTTTACCAGATTGCCGTTGTGATCCATCCTCTTGTTCGGATTACGGATGATAGATGATGGAGCCGAGAAGTTGACAATCGAGGCGTCCGAAAAGGCGCTTTGAATCTGCTCTAAAACATGATCGATCGTATAGCCGTCAAGCACACATCTACTCTTGTAAAGATGTACACCGTGAAACACGATTTCCGGACGCAGCGCCGGAAATCCTCTGGAAGTACGTGCTTCATTTATATGAATGAGCTGTTCGGTCGTAAAGAAACCAATCTTTACAGCCCTCGGCCTTTGGCCAGATTGGACCTGTGTCAGGTTGTGCCGTATTTTTCTCGGACCATCAGCAAAGAGCGGCAAGGTGTTTTATCCAGCTTAAAAGGTCTTGCCAACAATGGGCGAACGCAACCCCGGTTTGTTCCGGCGCCCTTTACCCTGGGAGAGAGCTCGGCATGCAACCAGTCTCCACACACCATGAGGATCGGCCTAGCCTCTGGTACTATCTCGGCACGACTGGCAGCACTAGCGCGCTTCGATGTTGCTGGTCGTGGAGGATGGTGTTTGTAGCTTTCACCATCGCGGCGTCGGTGCTCGAGTCTTTGCCGGTGTTCAGGTTGCGGTCGAAGCGCGGGAAGTTGCTGCTGGAGACTTCGAGGCGGATTTTGTGGCCCTTGAGAAAGACGTTGCTGGTGGACCAGAGATCGATCTTGTACTCGTTGACCTGGCTGGGGACGATGGGGCTGGCGGTGGCGCCAGTGGTGGGACTTGCCTCGCGGTAGCGAGCGCGCAAGATTCCTTCGGTCAGATTCAGCGCGAGGCCGTTGGGAGATACATCGACTAACTTGGCGGTAAAGTCGGTGTCGACGGCGGATGTTTTCGCAAACAGATCCAGCGTCACCGGGCCAGTGACTTCAAGGTCCTGGTCAAGCGGCGGCGTGGAGTAGACGAGCACGTCCGGACGGGTTTCCAGCTCTTGCTGGTCGCGTGGGCCGGGAGCGAGATGAACGCTGTCGCAGCAGAGCGGGCCGCCGACCGTCGGTACGGGATTGGCGGGGTCGTAGATGAAGGTGTCGGCGGCTTCAGAATGCGCGGCGGTGGTGGAGAGGACGCCGTCGCCTGAGGCGCTGTTGGCCTTGCCGGCGGAGTGAAGGAAGTAGCTTGTGGATTTGGCGCGCTCCAGCGGCCAGGTGTCCTCGTTGCGCCACTCGTTCCGGCCCATGACGAAGATCTTGACCGGCTTACCGGTGGCAAATTCATTCTGCTTGCCCTGAAACAGGTAGTCGTACCACTCAAGGGTAATGTTGTTCTCGTCAAACTCTTCAGCCGCTGGCCCAAAATCCACCTCGCCGATCTTCCGCCCGCCGCCCGCGTGGCCGCCGATCGTCACCAACAGCCGTTGCCCCCTCCCCGCCGCCTCGGCGCCGCCATGGGCCTTGATGCCCATGTAGTTGCGCAGCGAGCCACCCTGAAAGATGTCGTACCAGGCGGCGACGGTGAGCGCGGGCACCTGGATGTTCTGGTAGTTCTCCTCGATGGACAACTGCTTCCAGTAGTCGTCATAGGTGGGGTGCGCCAGCCAGTCGAGGAAGTAAGGGGCGAGGGCGCCGGTGAGGGCCGCGGCGTTCTGGGGAGGGGGAATGTTGAAGACGGGGTACTGGTTGAGAGGCAGAACGATGCTGCCGACCCGGGCGTTGGTGTTTTCGCGGATCACGCGGTTGAGGGTGTCCTGGGCCAGCCCCGAGGTCCAGGACTCGTTGAACCACTGTTCGAAGGCGCCGCCCTGGTAGGTCCAGTTTTCGTGGTAGTTGCTGGCGGTGACGACCGGACAGATTCCGGCCAGGTGGGGCGGATGGCTGATGGCGGCGAGCATCTGGGTTGCGCCGACGTAAGAGCCACCGAACATGCCCACCTTGCCGTTGGAGTTAGGCAGCGCGGCGGCCCATTCGACTGTGTCGAAGCCATCGTTGATCTCGTTCTTGAAGGGATACCACTCGCCCTCTGAGGTGTAACGGCCGCGGACATCCTGAATGACGGCCAGATAGCCGCGCTGGGCGGCCTTGCGGGCGAAGTCGGCCGCGTTGTCCTTGTTATAGGGGGTGCGCTGGAGCAGCGTAGGGTATTTGCCGTCAGCGGCGGGTCGGTAGATGTCGGCACGGAGGGTGATGCCGTCGCGAGTCTTCATGGCGACGCCGTGCTCGACGGCGATTTCAGGGGCGGGCTGGGACAGGGCGGATACGGCAGGCAGAAGCGCGGCGGCAAAGACGAACAGGCGAAGATTGGTTTTCAAGGTGGAGTTCTCCCGGCGGCAAAGGCCGAACCTATTCTAACGGTCTTTGTCGCATGGGAGGGGTTGCAGTCTCGAGTCTTACACGCCGCCTTTGCCGAGGAGGATGCCGATGCCGTAGGTCACGGCGCCTTCAACGGCCCCGACTACCGTCATTTCAAAACCGGAGGACCACCAGGAGCGGACGGTGATAAGGGATTTGGCGGCGCCGACGGCGAAGTGGGCGGCCAGCGAGATGATGGCGGCGGCGATCACGGCCTCAATGCCGCTCATGAAGAAGAAGGGGATGATCGGGATCGAGGCGCCGATGGCGGTGGAAAGCGCGCCGGAGCTGGCCGAGACGAGGGGGTTCGAGAGGGCTTCTTCCGAGGAGCCGAGACGCTCGCTGGCGAGGGCGCGGAGCAACTGCTCGGGGTCGCTGGCGATGTGGTTGACCATGTGGAGGGCGTCCGCCTCGGGCAGGCCCTTGACCTGATAGTAAAGGGCGAGGAGTTCGCGGGCTTCGGGGCCGTTCATCTGGATGGCTTCGCGCTCGCGGCCCACCTCGGCCTGGTAGATTTCGCGCTCGCTCTTGGCGGCCAGATAAGCGCCGGAGCCCATGCTGAGGGCAGAGGCGATCATGCCGGATAGGCCGGCGAGGAGGACGTATTTGCTGTCGCCGGCGGTGGCGCCGGAGACGCCGGAGACGATACCGAAGATGGCGCCGAGGCCGTCGTTGACGCCGTAGATGGCGTCGCCGATCCAGGCGCCGGGCTGTTTGCGGCCTTGGTTGCGCTTGGCGAGCATTTCATTGAGGACGGCCTTGGGGTCGATTCTGGGCGCGCTGGCGGAGGGCGCATAGTGGCCGCGCAGCAGCGAGCCGAGTTCGCGGTAGTGGTCTTTCTCGTCCTCAATGACGTGATCGAGGATGGCGATGGAGCCCTCGTCGCCGAGGGCCTTGAGTTGCTCGCCGTAGCTGGCGATGTGGCGGCTTTCTTCGATTTCCAGCCGGCGGAGGGCCATGCGGATGCCGCCGGCGCGGTTGGCCAGCGAGTCGGCTTCGCCATGGGCGCGGCCGGTGTAGACCGGCTCAGGACCGCCCAGCTCTTCGATGCGGCCGTGCCAAAGGGAAGCGTGCTCCCACTCGGCGCCGGCCAGGTGGCGCAGAACCTGGGCGCGGACCGGGTCGGAGTCGCGTTCGGCCAGGGCCAGGTACGTGTGGTGGCCCTCCATTTCGGCTTGCCAGTTGCCTTCCAGGGCCGCCAGAACCTTCTTCAGTTTGGCTCCGCTCAACGTTGCAGTGGCCACGTGTGTCTCCTTGCTTTCCTTTGAGAATAACGGAACGCGGGGCCAGGGCGGTAGCCCTCATAACGTTTCGCGCGCTGAATTGCAGGCTGAGGGGTTGGGCGGGCCACTTCCCCACTGCGGGGCTTTCCGTATAGTGTTGTGTGCAGCAAAAGGCCGGGATTCCGGAGCGACGGTAAACCAACTGACGGGGAATACTGGCGTCTGTCCTGGGAGTGTTCTGTGGCCAGGACGCAGGCAAGAGCCCTAACCCAGGGCGAGATTTTCTTGAGGAAGCGGGGAACGACACTCTATGACAGCACAAAGGAAACAAGCGGCGGCGCTGACGTCGCCCGGATATCTTGTCCCGTTCATCACGGTGACCGCACTGTTTTTCATCTTCGGTTTCATCACCAACCTGAATATGGCGCTGGTGCCGCACCTGCGGTCGATCTTCACTTTGCCTTACAAATGGGCGATGCTGGCCGAGTCGGCGTTCTTCCTTGCCTACGTTGTCTTCTCCTCGCCAACCTCCAAGCTGATTGAGTCCATTGGGTACAAGCGGACGATGGTGGTTTCGCTGTTTATCCAGGTGGTGGGCTGTCTTCTGTTTGTACCGGCCGCCAAGATGGTAAGTTTCCCGCTGTTTCTTACCGCGGTTTTCGTGGTGGGAGCGGGGGTTACGGCTTTGCAGACCTCGGCAAACCCCTATGTTTCGATTCTGGGACCCGAGCATAGCGCGCCTGTGCGGCTGACGCTGGCGCAAGCGTTCAACTCGATCGGCGGGACTCTGGCGCCGCTGGTCGCCGGGGCGTATATCCTCAAGGATCCGGACAGCCTTGCCAGCAAGGCAAGCATCGCCAACACGGTTCGGGGGCCCTATATTGCGATTGCCGCCGGGCTGCTGATTCTCGGGTTGGCGGTAGCGTTTGCGCACCTGCCCGCGATTACCGAGACGCAGTCGTTTCGCCCCGGCAAAGCGGGCGACGGCGTGTTGGGCCGCAGCATTTGGAGCTACAAACACACGGTTCTGGGAGCGTTGGGCATCTTCTTCTATGTGGGAGTGGAAGTGGGGCTGGCGTCGATCGCGGTGAACTACTTCAAGACGCAGGGGATGAGCACGGCTAAGACGGCGTCGTTCCTGGTGTCGCTCTACTGGTTCGGCGCACTGGTGGGACGCCTGCTGGGTTCCTGGATTCTGACCAAGGTGAAGTCAGGGAAGCTGCTGGGCATCTTCGGCTTTGCCGCGGCCGCGCTGATCGCCATTTCGATGTTCGCTTCAGGATGGGTGGCCATCTGGACGCTGGTGCTGTGCGGGTTCTTCAATTCGATCATGTTCCCCAACGTCTTTACGCTGGGGATTGCCGGGCTGGGACCGATGACGAGCAAGGGCTCGGGGCTTATCATGAGCGCGTGCGTGGGTGGAGCGGTGATTCCCTATTTTCTGGGGGCGCTGGCCGACAAGGTCGGCATTCAGCACTCGTTCATTCTGCCGGTGATCTGCTATCTCTACATCGCCTATTACGGGCTGTGGGGCTCCAAGCCGACGCGGACGATTACGGCGTAGGCTGGTGGTTGTTGATTGAGGGCCCTCCGGCGCGAGTTGGAGGGCCTTCGTACGTTTGGGGCGGGCACTCGGCGCAGGGTTGTGCGCGGAACCTGTCGACAAGGCTTTTATCGGCTTTCGCACCGTGATCGTGGGATTCGCGGTAAGATGAGTTTCGCTTCGAAGCGACCCGCCACATGAGTCCCCAAACAAAGCCACGATTGCAACGCCTGATTCTGGCGGGCGTGGTTGCGTTTGCCGTGCTGCTCTTGTTGCTGCGGCTGTTTGTGTTTGCGCATGGCAATGGGCGGCACAGGTTTCGAGGAGCGGGGAGCAATGCGCCCGCTGCGATGGGAGCGGTGCGCGCGGCAAGCTACGGAACGGGAGCGGGGTGGGCTGGACGGGGCTGGGGCGACCGGTTTGGCGATGGCACACCGGATTTTCTGCGCTTGACCGATCCGGCGGATCGGGCGGCGTTCCGGCAGTGGTTTACGCTGATTGCCGGCTTCCAGGCGATTCGGCCGCGGGCGGAGGTTCCGGCGGAGATCGCGGACTGCGCAAGCCTTTTGCGGTTTTCGTACCGCGAGGCGCTGAAGCGGCACGACGACACCTGGTTCGCGGCTACGGGGATTGAGGTTGCGGCCCTGCCGGGGGAGATTCGGGCGTGGCGCTACCCGGAGACGCCGCTGGGCGCGGGGCTGTTCAGGGTGCGGCCGGGGAGCTTTGAAGCTGCGGACGCAACCAACGGGGCTTTTGCGCAGTTTGCGGACGCACGGACGCTGGTGGAGCGGAATGCGTATTTTGTGAGCCGGGACGTGCGCCAGGCTGAGCCTGGCGATTTGCTGTTTTACCGGCAGTTCGGGCAGTCTTCGCCGTGGCACTCCATGATCGTGACGCGAATCGGAGCGCAGGCGGCGGTGGTGTACGACACGGGCGAGGATCATGGGCGGGCTGGGGAGTTGAGGCGGGTCGCGCTGGCGGAACTGCTTGACCATCCGCAGCCGCAATGGAGGCCGGTTCCCGGCAATCCTAACTTTCTTGGCGTTTATCGATGGAATATTCTGCGAGGAACTTTATGAGGCTGCGTAAGCCGCTACTGTTTGCTTCTTCGTTGCTCCTTCTTGTTTGCGCCGCCGCTCTGCCGGCCGCCGCGAAGGATGCGCCGCGGTCGTTTTCGCTTTCGACGGCGCGGACGTTTGCGCCAGGAGAGAGCGTGAAGGTTCAGCTCTTCGCGCGGAACGTGCCGGCACTGGAGTTTCGCGTCTACAAGGTGCGCGATGCGGAGAAATTCTTTGCCGGGCTCAAGGACCTGCACAGCTTTGGAGAGCAGAGTTATTCGCCGGGCGAGCAGATTGACCAGCGGACGTGGATCGAGCGGCTGCACGACTTCAAGGCGCACCTGTGGTGGATGATCAGGCGGTTCTTCCGCGGACAATTTACGGACGAGGCGCGGGACAGCTTTCGCGAGCAGCAGGGCAAGCTGGGCAAACGGAGCCGGGTGGTGGGGGCGACCGAGTTTGCGCGGATCCCGCTGCTGAACGAGAGCCAATTGGTGGCGCGATGGAAGCTTGAGACGCCGCCGGCGCTGGTAAGCGAGACGCAGCAGTTGCCGGTCGAGGGCCTCGCGGCGGGGGTTTACCTGATCGAGGCTACCGACGGAACGTACAAGGCGTACACCGTGGCCATTGTGACCGGCATCGCGGTGGTGGAGCGGTCGGGCATTGGGCAGGCCAATCTGTATGTGGCGGACAGGAAGACGGGCGCGCCGGTGGAAGCAGACGTTGCGCTTTGGGCGAACGGGAGCAAGCAATCGGCGGCGAAGACGGGCGCGGATGGGCTGGCCTCGCTGACCATGACGGTGCGCGGAGGAGCGCAGGGCGCGGAGCCGGAGAATGTGTGGATTCTGGCGCGGCACGGAGCGGATGCGGCGTTGGTGACGCCGTGGAGTTATGCATTTGCACCTGACCAGACGAGCGGCCTGAAGGCTTACATCTACACCGACCGCCCTGTCTACCGGCCGGGACACACCGTGCACATCAAGGCGGTGATTCGCAAGGAAAAGAACGATGCGCTGGACTTGCCGGACGAGCGGACAGTGAAGCTGAAGGTGACCGACGCCGACAACAAGGTGGTGCTGCAGCAGGATGCGGCCGTCTCCGCGCATGGGACAGTGACGGCGGACCTGAATCTGGCGAACGATGCGGGGCTGGGTTATTACAACATCAATCTGGATGCTATTCCGGGAAGCAGTGGCAGCTTCTACGTGGAGGAGTACAAGAAGCCTGAGTACCAGGTAACGGTGAAGCCGACTGCGCCGCGCATCCTTCAGGGAAATTCAATTCAAGCAACGATTGAGGCGCGGTACTTCTTCGGCGAGCCGGTGGCCAACGCGAAGGTAAAGTACGCGGTGCATACTTCCACGCATTACTGGTGGGATGAGGACGAGGCGGAGGACAGCGAGGCGGGGGGCGAGGACGCCGGTGAGGGTCCCGCTGAGGAGTCTGAAGACACGTACGGCGCCACCGAGCAGCAGGAGCACGAGGGGGTGCTGGACGCCAACGGGCGGCTGACGGTGACCTTGCCGACGGCGGTGGACGGCAAGCACGACGACCGGGACTACCGCATTGAGGCGCGGGTGACGGACGCGGCCAACCGCGAGGTGAGCGGGCACTCCACCGTGCTGGCGACCTATGGGTCGTTCCGCGTAATCGTGGAGCCCACCAGCTATGTGTTCAAGACGGGCGATCCGGTTCGGGTGAAGGTGACGGCGCAGGACTACGACGGCAAGCCGGTGGTGACGCCGGTGCACATCGCAGTGAATCTGGAGAAGTGGGATTCGACGACGCACCAGCGGACGGAAACTCCGGTGACCGGCCGCGATGCCGCGACGGGAGCGGACGGGACGGTGCTGGTGGAACTGCCGGTAAGCAACAGCGGCAGCGGGGACTTCGAGGTGAGGGCCAGCGCGCAGACCCCGGAGAAGCGGACGGTGGAAGGCAGGACCTTTGTGTGGATCTGGAACGGCGGAGGCGAGTGGTACAACCAGAACACGCAGGCGCAAATTGTGGCTGACAAGAAGAGCTACCAGGTGGGGGACGTGGCGCACCTGCTGCTGGTGACGGGACTAAAAGAGTCGTGGGCGGTGGTGACGGCGGAGGGGGACAGCGTACAGTCGCGGCAGTTGCTGCACGCGACGGGCGAGAGCTTTGCCTTCGACGTGCCGATTACCAAACTGGCGCAACCGAATTTGGTCGTAAGCGCGGTGATTGTTCACGACGATCAGTTGATTACGGCGCAAAAGAGCCTGAAAGTCCCAGCCCTGGAGCGGACGCTGACGGTGACGGCTACGCCCAGCAAGGCAAAGTACCTGCCGGGAGAAAAGGGCAGCTTCGACGTGCTGGCGGTGGATTTCCAAAACAAACCGGTAGAAGCGGACCTGAGCTTTGGCGAGGTGGACGAGGCGCTCTACTCGGTCCGGCCTGACGAGAGCGGAAACATGGTGGCGTTCTTCTATCCGAAGCGATCGGTTTATCTGAATCCGCAAACTTCGTTTGAGTTTTTCTTTTCCGGCGAGGCGGGGACGAAGAGTCCGCTGCTGGCGCAGTTGGCGAACGGACTTTACCATCCGCGGCTGGCGCAGGTGAAGCCGGGGTCGGACCTGGTGGTGCCCAAGGTGCGCAAGGCGTTTCCGGATACGGCGTACTGGAATCCGAATGTGCATACGGGGCCGGATGGGCACGCGAAGCTGGAGTTCAACTTTCCGGATGCGCTGACGACGTGGCGGACAACGATCCGCGCCATGACCGACGATGGCAAGGCGGGCGGCGTGGTGACGCGGGTACTGGTGCGCAAGAACCTTATTGTGCGGCTGGCCGCGCCAAGGTTCTTCCGCCAAGGAGACGAAGTAACTCTGCGGGTGATTGCGCATAACTACCTGGAGACTGCCAAGGATGTGACCTTTGCGTTGGATGTTACCGGGCTGGAAGTAATAGGTGGACAGACGCAGAAGGTGAGCATTCCGGCCAGGGGCGAGAGCTTTGTGGACTGGAGGGTTAAGGCGCACGCGACCGGGAATGCTGTGCTGACGGCCAAGGCGCTGACCAATGAAGAGAGCGACGCGCTGGAGATGACGCTGCCGGTGTTGCCGTTTGGGGTGAAGCAGCGGGCGGCGGGGTCGGGGGTGGTCCTCTCCGGGACAGGGCAGGGGCAATGGACCTACAGCTATCCCGGTGGCTCAGACGCGGGGACGCGTGGGCTGACGATTACCGTGGCGCCGAGCGTGGCGGGGACGGTGTTCGATGCGCTGGATTACCTGACGAGTTATCCATGGGGGTGCACGGAGCAGACCATGTCCAGCTTCCTCCCGGACCTGATTGTGGCGCAGGCCGTGGACAAGTTGCATCTGAAGTCGCCGATTGACCGGGCCACGCTGAACGATGAGGTGAAGGCGGGAATGGAGCGGCTGTATAGCTTCCAGCATGACGATGGCGGTTGGGGCTGGTGGCAGGACGATCCCAGCCGGGTGTTCATGACCGCCTATGTGGTGAGCGGGCTGGGGCAGGCGAAGGACGCGGGCTACAAGATTGACGGCGACCGGTTGAACAAGGGGCGCGCGTGGTTGCAGCTTACGCTGGCCGCGCATCCCGATATGGTTGCGGACCTGAGGGCTTATGTGGTGTTCGCATTGGCTGCCACGGGCGGCGCGCCGAAGGATGATCTCGACAAGGCCTGGGAGCATCGAAGCAAAGTGAGCGACGAGGGACTGGCGCTGGTTGGGCTGGCTCTGGATGCGGCTGGAGATGGACGCGCGAAAGAGGCGGCGGGGCTGCTGGAGAAAAGGGCCAAAACAGACGACGCCGATGCGTATTGGGCGGGCAATTACGACGGGCTGCTGGAGTATTGGAACGACACTTCCGCGGAGACTACGGCCTTCGCGCTGAAGCTGCTGGCGCGGCAGGACCGGGGAAGCGGCCTCTTGCCCAAGGCGGCGGAGTGGCTTGGGAAACATCGGGATGGGGATTACTGGTATTCGACCAAGCAAACGGCGATGG
>DASWZM010000298.1:0-3902 GCA_036404455.1 Occallatibacter sp.
CGTCAAGCTGGTGCTGACCTACTACGCGGCGCTGGTTGCGTTCTGCCTGTTTGTCTTGATTCCGATCCTCCTGGTCTACCGCATACCGATGCGCAGATTTGTTGCGGCGGTGGGTGAGCCGGCGGCAATCGGATTTGCGACCACAACGTCGGAAGCGGCCCTGCCGTTGGCGATGGAGCGCATCGAAGAGTTCGGCGTGCCGCGATGGATTGTGTCTTTTGTGATCCCCACCGGGTACAGCTTCAACATGACGGGATCAAGCGTTTACCTGTCGATGGCCGCGGTGTTTACGGCGCAGGCGGCGGGGATTCACCTAAGCCTGGCCCAACAGATCGCCATGCTCGCCACTCTGATGCTGGCCAGCAAAGGTGTAGCCGGAGTGCCGCGCGCGGTGCTGGTTGTGCTGCTGGCAACGGCCAGCGCGATTCATATTCCCACCGCGCCGATCCTTCTGATCCTGGGCATCGATGCATTGATGGACATGGGGCGGACGCTGATGAACGTGGTGGGCAATTGCATGGCCGCCGTGGTCATTGCCCGCTCAGAGAAAGCCTTGCTGCCGGTTTTGGAGCCAGAGGTTCCTTAGTACTACAGTTGTACTTGCTTTCTCTCGCGGAAAATGGACCAAAGTCCGGGCCTGAAGGCCCCGGCAATTCGCGCTTTTTCCGGGGGCTGAAGCCCCCGGCTCCCTCCGGAAAAAGCGATCTACAACTGTAGTATTAGGCTGACCGTGCACCTTTTGGGCGGCCTCCAGGATAGGACGAATTCTGTTGCAGATCCCCGCGGTTGCCATTCTGTGCCCGGAGCAAATTATCCTGTGGGAGTATGTGCGGCCGTTTCGCCCGTCGATCCACCGAGGAGGTTCTCGCCGACTGGTTTGGCGTGGAGCTGGAGGATATGCCGTGGTTTGCGCCCAGCTACAACGTGGCGCCGCAAAGCGTGCAACCCGTGGTGCGATTGAATCGCGACTCCGGCAACCGGGAGTTTGCCCTGCTGCGCTGGGGGCTGGTGCCATTCTGGGCCAGGGACGCCAAGTTCGGCTACAGCACGATCAACGCCCGCGCGGAGGAGGCAGCCACCAAGCCCGCCTACCGCGAGGCGTTAAAGAAGCGCCGGTGCCTGGTGCCCGCGGACGCCTTCTACGAGTGGCAGCGGATCGACAAGAAGACAAAGCATCCCTTTGCCTTTGCCCTCAAGAGTGGCGAGCCGTACGCCTTCGCAGGCCTGTGGGAGCGCTGGCAGCCTAAGGATGGCGTGGCTCTCGAAACCTTCACCATTCTGACCACCGATCCCAATGAGCTGATGGAGCCCATTCACAACCGGATGCCGGCGATTCTGGAGGCGCGCGATTACCCGCGCTGGCTCGAGCCCGGCGACCCGGCGAGGCCGCCCGTGGACCTGCTCCGCCCATTTCCGGCAGAGAAGATGGTTGCCTGGACGGTAAGCGACCGCGTTGGGAACGTCCGCAACAACGATCCGCAACTGCTGGAACAATGCCAGCCTTCCGGGGATCATCAGGCCCAGCCCGGCTGAGCCGTCTGGACTTACGATTGCGGCGATGGTTGCGGCCATGGTCCGGAACTTGAACCCTCGCCGGAGGGCTGCTCAATCAGGGCCTACCCATAACAACCCGTACTCCCCCGAGCAGATTGCGCTTGACAAGCGACCCAATCACAGATTTCCTTGAGTGAATCCAGGTCAACGCTCCTCCCGCGCACTGAATCTTCCCCGGTCGCTCAGCCTACTTTGAGCGTGGAGCACGCGATCTCGCACTCAAGTCTCGAAGACGAAAGGAACTACCATGTCCGAACCAACTCCGACTGGCCTCTCTGACAATGCCGCCGCTGCAGTTGCCTACATCACTTTCATTCCGGCGATCATTTTCCTGGTTCTTCCGCCTTACAACGCGAGTCCCTACGTGCGCTTCCACGCCTGGCAGTCTATCTTCCTCAATATTGCGGCGTTCGTCGTCAGCGTCGCTCTGAGCATTGTGTTGGCGTTCACTGTGATATTCGGAGCCTTTTACTTCGTGCTGATCACCCGGCTAGTCTGGCTTGCCTGGATCATTATTTGGATACTATGTGCGGTCAACGCGTTGAACGGCAAGCGCTTCAAGCTCTGGCTTCTCGGCGACCTCGCCGAGAAGCAGGCCAACAAGTAACCCGCCCCTGGCCATAGCAATTCTGTGAATGGCCTCCGCATGGAGGCCGTTCATCTCCACTGCCGCTTTCCTTTGCTGCCGGGCCTTTTCTCTTGCGCAGGCCCCAAACCGCGTCCTCTCCCGGAAATCCCGCTTGACAATTCAGTGCTTCCGGGTTTCTCTTATCTTGATTCAACTTCACGCCCATTTTGCGCAGCCTCGCCGGGAATTGCTCCCCTTCGCACACCCGGGCTTGAGCGTGGAGAACCCGGTTTTGCAGTTCAGCCTCGATCCTGAAGGAGTTCCCGTGTCCGATCCAACTTCCTACCAGCCGCCACCGCCGCCGCCGCCGCAGTTCCAGGCGCCACCGCCCGCCGGAACCGGCCTGAGCGACAACGCCGCCTCGGGCCTTGCCTACATCACCTTCATTCCAGCCATCATCTTTCTGGTGGTTCCGCCCTACAACCAGAGCGTCAACGTGCGCTTCCATTCCTGGCAATCGATCTTCCTGTCGATTGCCTGGTTTGCAGTCTGGGTTGTTCTGGTGATCGTTGGAATGATTCCGTTCGTCAATTTCCTCGATGTGATCCTGTTCCCATTGGTGGGGATCGGATTCCTCATCTTGTGGATCATTGTGCTGATCAACGCGTTCCAGGGCAAACGCTTCATGATCCCGGTCATTGGCCCCCTTGCCGCGAAGCAGGCGGGCGGCCTGGGCATCTGAAGAACACTGCAAGCGGCCCTGTGGGCCGGGAGGCCTCAGCGCCGCTTGCCCTTCTTGCCGAACCGCTTCTTTCCCTTCGATGGCTGCGACGCCGCGTTCGTGCGTCTGGCTTTCTTCGCCTTTGACGGGGAATTGGCGGGCTTCCTGCCGGTGAGGGTGAGACCCTCCTCCACAATCGAGAACTGCAGCTTTCGTTCCTGGGCCGGGATGCGATCCAGAATCACCTGCACCCGGTCGCCGGCCCGGAAACGGCGCCCGGTGCGCTCGCCGATGATTTCGTGAGTGTTTTCGCGCCAGGTGTAGCGGTCGCCGCTCAGGGTGTCGATGGGCACCAGTCCCTCAACGAACAGGTCGGTCAATTCGACAAAGAGGCCGAATTTCGCCGGGTTCAGCACCAGCGCGGCAAACTCCTCGCCCACCCGGTCCTGCATGAAGCGCACCTTCTTCCACTCCACCAGTTCACGCTCGGCCTCGGCGGCCCGGCGCTCGGTCAGGCTGGTCTCCTCGGCGATCTGCGCTAACTCCACTTCCGGAATCGGCGGCTCGCCGGCAAAAACCGCTACCGCTTTGGGGCTGCGAAGGTAGGGGATTCTGCTTGCCGGGAAGCCTTCGTTGGGGTGCGTCCACGGTGAGCTGTGCCGGCCATGCGCAACTTCGCCCCGGCCGCGCACGCCGGCCCGGAGCAGCGCCTTGGCGATGCGATGCACAATCAGATCCGGATAGCGGCGGATGGGCGAGGTGAAGTGCGTGTAGGTGGGCGCGGCCAGCGCAAAGTGGCCCTCGTTGATCTCGGAGTAGCGCGCCTGCTTGAGCGAGCGCAGCATCAGGTAGCTGAGAATCCGCTCCTCCGGCTTGCCCTCGATCTTGGCGGCCAGTTCTTGATACATGCGCGGCGTAACGGGAATGTCTTCGGGCACCTCGTGCATGCGGGGATTACGTCCCTGGCCGCGCATCTCCCGCCTTTCCCCGCGGGTCTGGATGCGCTTGACCGGCAGAGCGCCGAGGCCTAACGAGTAACCAAAGCCGGCCGCCAGCTCC
>DASWZM010000299.1:0-3244 GCA_036404455.1 Occallatibacter sp.
GCCAGTTGGTCCAGAGGGGCAGGAAGAAGTAGCCGTCGGCCTGAAGCGGAACGCCGCGCAGCACGTTGGCGAGCGCAGCGCCGAAGAAGACGGCGAGCAGGGCGCTGGAGAGGCCGAAGACGCCGTCGAGCAGCGCGCGCCATACGCCTACGTCGATGTGGTTGCGAAGCTCGACGCTGATGCCGCGCAGGACCAGGAGCCAGAGCACGATCATGAGAGGCAGATAGAAGCCGCTGAAGGCCGAGGCGTAGAGGAGCGGAAAGGCGAAGTAGAGGGTGCCGCCGCCGGCCAGGAGCCAGACTTCGTTGCCGTCCCAGACAGGGCCGATGCTGGCGAGGGTGACGCGGTGGTCGGCTTCGGTGCGGACGAGGAAGAGATGGAGTACGCCAACACCGAGATCGAAGCCGTCAAGGACCACGTAGGCGACGATCATGATGGCGACCAGCCAGAACCAGATAAAACCCATCATGGGGAAGTTCCTTTCTCTTCCGGCCTTCAAGGTAGAGCGGCAGTTGTCAATCGGCATGAACCGCCGTAGCGGCGATAGTGTCCGGCTCCGGGCCGCGGCTGATCTCGCGGTACATCAGGACGGTGAACAGGAGACCCAGCAGCGCGTAAAGGCCCATGAAGCCCAGCAGGGTGAAGAGGCCGTTGCTGGCCGAGACGGTGTTGGAGTAGCCCTCGCTGGTGCGCATGAGGCCGTAGATGAGCCAGGGCTGGCGCCCGAGTTCGGCGGTCATCCAGCCGGCGGTGTTGGCGATGTAGGGTAACGGAAAGCTGAGCAGCAGCGCCCACAGGACCCAGCGGGATTGGTAGAGGCGGCGGCGCCAGAGCAGGAATGCGGAGACGATCATGAGCAGGACAAACCAGGTTCCGAGGCCGGCCATGATGTGGTAGGCGTAAAAAAGCAGCGGCAGGGCGGTGGGCCATTGGTCGCGGGGAATCTGGTCGAGGCCTTTGACTTCCGCCTTGGTGGTTCCATAGATGAGGAAGCTGAGCGCGTCGTTGACGACGATGGGGTTGTCGATCTGGCCGGTCTCCTCGTTGGGCTGGCCGATGAGGATCATTCCGGCGCCGTTTTCGGTTTTGAAGAGGCCCTCCATGCCGGCGATGGCGGCGGGTTGGTTGTGCGCGACATACTTGCCGTGCAGGTCGCCGGTGGGAAAGATGATGAGGACAGAGCTAACGAGGCCGGCGATGACGCCGACTTTGAGGAAGATGCGGGCGTAGTTCTCCAGCCGCCCTTCCAAAAGGTAAAAAGCGCCCACGGCGACCATGACGAAGGAGCCGGTGACGACCGCGCCGGTCATGTTGTGCGCGTATTGGAGCAACGCCCAGGGATTGAGGAGCAATTGCCAGAAGCTGAGGACTTCGAACTGGCCGTTGGGAAGGCGGTCATAGGCCACCGGATGCTGCATCCAGGCGTCGGTGACGATGATGAAGAAGCCGGAGATCCACGATCCCACAAAAACCATGACGGCGGAGAACCAGTGCATCCAGCGGGAGATGCGTTTTTCGCCGTAGAGAAAGAGGCCGAGGAAGGCCGACTCGAGAAAGAAGCTGAAGACGCCTTCCATGGCCAGGGGCTGGCCGATGACGCCGCCGGAGAGACGCGAGAAACGCGCCCAGTTGGTGCCGAACTCGAACTCCATGGGAATGCCGGTGACCACGCCGAAGACGAAGTTGATGCCGAAGATGCGGCCCCAGAAGCGCGCGGCGCGGTCCCACTGCTCGCTGCCGGTTTTGAGCGCCACCGACTTGAGCACCACGATCAGCAGCGCGAGGCCCATGGTGAGCTGGGGAAAGAGATAGTGGAAGGTGATGGTGAAGGCAAAATGCAGACGGTGGATCAATTCGGCGGTCATTGAGGAGCTCCTTTTTCAACCGGCAGTGCGAAAAGCGGGAAAAGCTGCACTTGCCGGGCGGCCGCAGGCTTTAAGCGGCGGGGAATCTCGAAGGAGGCGGAGAAAAAGCCGGGCTTCCTTGTGCTCTCCATGTGATCTAAATCACATGCAACATAGAGCCATCTCTATGATTCTAATTCTGCCGGGGGCGCTTTTTCATTGAATTTGAAGTTTCCCGCGGATGGACACGCGTCGACACGGGAGCTGCTGTAATGATGGGGTGGGGTGAGCGATGCGGACGGCGATCGTTGGCGGTGGCATAGCGGGGCTGGCGGCTGCCTTTGAGCTTGAAAAAGCGCGCGCTGCAGGGGCGCGGGTGGAGTACACGCTGTTTGAGGCGCGGGAGAGGCTGGGCGGATCGCTGGCGTCGGAAATTGTGGATGGCGCGGTGCTGGAGCGGGGACCGGATTCGTTTTTGACCGAGAAGCCGGCGGCGGCGGAGTTGTGCCGGGAGCTGGGACTTGGGGCGGAACTAATTCCCTCGAACGATGCGTCTCGCAAGACCTATATTGTGGTGAAAAACCGGCTGGTGGCGCTGCCGGACGGACTGATGTTCCTGGTGCCTACCAAGCTGATTCCGACGGCGCTGACACGGCTGTTCAGTTTGACGACCAAGGTTCGGATGGGGCTGGAGCTGCTGCACCCGCCGCGGCCAAGCGATCGGGACGAAGCGGTGGCGACGCTGGTGGAGCGGCACTTTGGCGCAGAGGCGGTGGACCGGCTGGCCGATCCGCTGCTGAGCGGCATCTATGGCGGGGACGCGGCGCAACTGAGCGCGCGCACGGTGCTGCCGCGGCTGGTGGAGATGGAGAACGAGTACGGTTCGCTGACGCGCGGGATGTTGGCGGCGCACCGCAAAATGCGGGCCAAGGCGAAGGCTGCGGCGAAGAAGAACGGGGCGGTGAATGTAAAGGTCAACGATCAGGATGCCGGAAACGGGCTGGGCGGCAACCGGCCGGGGGCTCGGTCGATCTTTACTTCGCTGCGGGGCGGAATGCAGCAGTTGATCGGGGCGCTGGAGGCGCGGCTCGATCCGGCCTGGGTGCGGCGTTCCACGCCGGTGAGCGGGCTGGAGAAGATTGATCGGGGCTGGAGGGTGGAGGCTGGCGGGGCATCGGAAGTTTACGATGCGGTGATTGTGGCCTCACCGGCCTGGGCCGCGGGCGTGCTGCTGGGGCCGGTTGACCCGGAGCTGGGCGAGGAGCTGGGCGGTATTCCTTACTCTTCTTCGATCACGGTGAACCTGGTCTATGACGAGGCGAAGCTGGGCCGGCTGCCGGATGGGTTTGGTTTTCTTGTCCCGGCCAGCGAAGGCCGCGCGATGCTGGCCTGCACCTTTG
>DASWZM010000300.1:0-3273 GCA_036404455.1 Occallatibacter sp.
CAACAGATGCACGTGCTCCGGCATGACCACGTAACCAGCGACTGCAAAGAGATAACGCAGCCGAACGCGCTCCAACGCATCCTCAAAAAGCTCCATCGCCGCGACCGTCGATAGGTATGGCCGACGCCGGAAACTGCTGAATGTAAGGAAGTGAAACTCCCCCGTGTGCTGATAACGGATGCGCTGGCCTTTCATACACTGCGAGAATACTCCAACCGAAAAGTTCGGGCGGCGTGGTGCTTCCATCCCCGGTCCCCAAAAGCCAGGGACCGGGGGCACCCTCAGCATGGTCTGGAGAACTCACGGGGACCGGCGCCACCCGCCGGCGTGGTGCTTCCATCCCCAGTCCCCAAAAGCCAGAGACCGGGGGCACCCTCAGCATGGTCTGGAGATCTCACCGGGGCCGACGCCACCCGCCGGCGTGGTGCTTCCATCCCCGGTCCCCAAAAGCCAGGGACCGGGGGCACCCTCAGCATGGTCTGGAGATCTCACCGGGACCGGCGCCACCCGCCGGCCGGCTGCTTTGATGCGGGCACAACGCGGGCTTTTCAGTTCCACTTGATAACGCGCAACAGATTCGAGTAATCGTCTGTCCACAACTGGGTACCGGGAGGCACCTGGGCGGGAACCCAGCGAGCGTCGGTTGCCAATGCTCCCAGGCCGGCCCGGCTTCGCGCCATGACCACTCACTTCGACGGAAACTTTCCGGCGTCGATCTGCGCCTGGGAGACGCCGGTATCGTCGGCCACCAGGCACACCAGCCCGGCATCGTGCGCCAGTGCGCCGAGCGTGGGCGCCAGGTCGAGGTAGAGGTTGCTGATGTGGAAGGCAAGCATGCCCCCCGGCGCGAGCTTGCGCATGTAGAGCGCCAGTGCCTCCCTGGTGATCAGGTGCATCGGAATGGTATCTCCGCTGAAGGCGTCGAGGACGATCAGGTCGTAGCTACCGTCCGCCGCGCCGCGCAGCTTCAGCCGCGCATCGCCGAGGACGATTTGCGCCGCGGGCGCGCATTGGCTGAGGAAGGTGAAGTAACGCGGGTCCGAGGCGATGCGCTTTACCGTCGGGTCGATCTCGTAGTAAGTCAGCGACTCGCCCGGTTGCAGATAGCAGGCCATGGCGCCCGCGCCCAGGCCCACAACGGCCCAACTTGGCTTGCGGACCTCGCCTTCGTTCCCGTAGAGCGCTTTGGCCTGCAGAGCCCGAAGGATGGTCCCTGCCGGCCCCGGCCTGGAATAGTACGCCAGCGGTTCGCGGCTCTGCGCAGGGTCGAGGCTCTGGATGCCATGAGAGGTGCCGCCGTGGAAGAGATTCCGAAGCCTGCCGGCGGGGTCGTTGGTTACGCGGGAGACGCCAAAGAAGCTACGCTCGGTGAGCAGGATCTTTCCGAATGGTCCGGTGTAGAGCGAACCGGCTGCCAGCAGTGCAACCAGCCCCGCGGCGAAGCGCAGCGGCCGTTTTCCGAAGCTCAGGCACCATACCATCGAGTAGCCAAAGATGAGAATGACCAGCGGCCGGCCCGGCTGCAGTCCGGCATGGGCCAGGCCGCCTATGACCGCCGCCATGCACAGCCCCAGCGCCGCGGGGAGCAGCCAGTCGTTGCGTTTCGTCCTTGCGGCTTTGGCCGGCGGCTCCGGTTTCTGGTCGATGGGCGGCCGCAAGAGCGCCGCGAAGACAAGCACCAGGGGAAACTCGACCACCGTGGAGAAGACCAGGGGCGCCACCAGCGCATTGAAGATGCCGCCGAGTACGCCGCCAAAGGACATCCACAAGTAGAACTCCGTCAGGCGGCTGACTCTTGGCCGGCTTCGGGCAAGTTCGCCGTGACACACCAGGGCAACGGCAAACAGTGTGAGCAGATACAAGGGAATCAGAGCCAGCAACGGCAGCTTGGTCTTGCAGACGGTGGGAACGAGCGCGGCGAGAATGAGGAAAGGCAGCCTTCGAATCAGCCATTCATGCGAGATAGGCGGCCGGCGGGCGAAGACAAGGACGAAGCTCAACAGGTAAAACGCCAGCGGCAACACCCAGAAAAGGGGAATGGCGGGAACGTCGGTGGTGAGCTGGGTGGTGACGCCCATCATCAGGCTGGAGGGCACGAAAGCCAGGGCGATCCAGCGCAACCGCCGGCGCCACGCGGCGTCGTTTTCAGCTTCGCCGGCTTCTTCCCGCGGAGCGGCCGGGGCGACAGCCATATCGGGTTGTGGCCGCCAAACCAGCGTGCCACAGGCCACCGTCATGGCTAGAAACAGCAGGTAGCCGTAGCTCCAGAGATGGCTCTGCACGCTCAGGCGCAGCGTGGGCTCCAGCAACAATGGATACCCCAGCAGCCCCACGAGGCTGCCTGCGTTGCTGGCGGCGTAGAGAAAATATGGGTCGTTTGCCTGTTTGTGCCCGGACAGCGAAAACCATCGTTGCAGCATGGGTGTGGAGGACGAGAGCAGGAAGAAGGGCAAGCCGACTGCGACCGAAAGCATGGCGAGCATCCACGGCACCGGACTGCTCTGCGCGGGCGGCTCCCAGCCAGCTGGAATGTGCAGCGGCAACACGGCAAGAGGCGTGAGCGCGAGGCCGAGATGCAGGGCAATCTGTGTTCGACGCCCCAGCCATTTCGTGGCCGCGTAGGCGTACAGATAGCCGGCCAGCAGCACCGCCTGAAAGAAAACAAGGCAGGTGTTCCAGACCGCCGGGGTTCCACCGAGCAGGGGCAGGGCCATTTTGGCCAGCATGGGCTCGACCAGGAACAGCAGGGTTGCACTGACGAACATGGAAACCGTAAAAACGATCAGAAGCACTGGGTTTCTATCTCCCCAAGCATGCGTCAATTCGGTAACCCATTGGCTGGTACCACCCGTGAAGGCCGCAATATCGAGGGCCCGGCGGATATCTCCCTCATCACGGGGGTCTAACTCATTGAACTCACTCTGTCTTCGCGGTTGAACCTTGAAGCAGACGACGCCGGCACCTCGGTAAGGTGCACCCATTATCTCCGATCAGCCGCAGTTCTTATCCTGGTGTTGGAGGCGGAATCTACCTATCTAACTCCCCAGTTCGGCGCGGATGGCTTCGGCGATGGCTTCGGCGTGATGGCGCATGGAGGACTCGCTCTCGGCTTCAATCATGACGCGGGCGAGGGCTTCGGTGCCGCTGTAACGGATAACTACGCGGCCGGTGTCCTTTAACTCCTCTTCGGCGGCGCGGATGGCCTGGGCTACGGCGGGGATGGAATGGAGAGGGCGCTTTTCGCGGACTTTGATGTTGACGATGACCTGGGGG
>DASWZM010000301.1:0-3801 GCA_036404455.1 Occallatibacter sp.
GACAACCACTGGGGCGACGATGGTTGCCGTGCCGCCGCCTGTACTCCCGGTAATGGTCAGATTCGTTCCGGGGTCCACCGTCTCTCCCGGGCCGAAGCTGTAACTCACCTGGTTGGCAACGCGTGTATCCGCCGTCAGAGTATCCGGAACGGAGATGCTGTAACCCCACGTGTTGGCGCCCTCGTTGGTGTAAGTCACTGTAGCGTTGTAGCTCTTGCCCAGCGAATCGTAGACCTTTATACCGCCGCTCGTGGTGCCGTTTAACGGGGTCGCGGCATCCAGGTTTTGCGTCATGCTGAAGGACGTTGTCGCGATTGGCTGCAGCAGCGATTCCTTGGCCAGATTCGCCATGGCTACGGCATTCGAATTGTCCCCTGTTCCCTGCCTCAGGCCTGCGGCTGCAATCTGGTTGGGGTCGGTCATCACCACGCTCATCGACGCCGCGCTCCCGGCAACCTGCGTGGGTTCATTGAAGATGTTGAGAGGGCTTGCAGCGGTTCCCGTTGCCCCATCGAGATCGGTGCCCGCGTTGTTGAGCTGATTCACCGACGTGGAGATTCCGTAGGCCAGTTGGTCCAGCGAATTGAGCGCGCTCGGAATGTCCTGGTCCCGCGCCGTCAGGTACCCTCCCAGTTCCCCGCCGCCGGAGGCCAACTGTGAGGTGATGTCCGTCGTCCCCACCAAAAAATGGGTCACCCCACCCACCGTCCCGGCCGTCAACTGGAAGCTCGAACTTTCGGAGACCAGCAACTGGCCGGAGGTGGTGGTAAGCGCGAGGCCGTTGTTCTCGGTCGTAATCTGGTTGATGCCGATCAACTGGCTAAGCTGGCTCACATCCTCATTGCGCTGGTCTTCGAGCGTGCCCGCATCGGCATCCGGCGAGGTGGATTGAATCTGCTGGTTCAACTGGGCGATTGCGGTGGTAAGCGAATTCACCTGGCTGGTTACACCGCTTGCCCCCTGATCCAATGCGGATCTTTGAGAGTTCAGGCTCGCTGCGGCGTTGGATGCGTCGCCGGCCAGCGTCCCTGCCGAGGAAAGCACCTCCTCGCGCAGCGAATTATCCGAGGGATTGGCCTCCAGCGACGCGAAGGAACCGAAAAAACCGGTGATGTCGCTGCCGATGTCTCCGGCCGTCGAACTGGTCGAGCCGGAGTCCGGCGTGAACAGGGCCTGCACGTTGTCAAGAGCCGTCAGCCGCACACTCGAAGCCGAGGCCAACTGCTGTTGTTGATCCAGGCGCGCCACCAGTACGCCGTCCCGCATCGAGGTGGCCCCCGTCTCTGTAACCCCATCGCCGTACGGGATCCCGTTGATTTCGACCGGCGGGTTCTCCTGCCAGTTGGGCATCTCCCTCGTGTAGCCGGGAGTGTTGGCGTTGGCCACATTGTTGGCCACAATGCTCAGTGCCGACTGATCGGCGTCCAGAGCCCCCGAAATCAGGCTGAATGCGGAGTTAATTGTCCCCATGCCCGCTCTCCGTCCTCGCCCATCCCCGCGCCTGCGGCTCGCCGTATTCCAACCGGCCCGCCCGCAGCTCCCGCAAGCGGCTCATCACCTTCAGGTTGGCCCGCGTCGCCTCCAGCACCCTGGCAAATACCGCCATGTCCCCCACGGATTCCCTGGCTTGGCGGGCGACTAACGCGCGCTCCACTCCATTCGCCCGCGCCAGATCCCGAGTCAACGCCTGACACGACAGCGCCAATTCCTCCAGACGGCCCGCGTCCAGCCGCGCCAGCGCCCGCGAGGCCTCCACCACCAGTTCCTTCAGCCCCGGGTGCTCCCGGCGCGCCCCAGACTCCTGCATGGCCCGCTTTCCTTTCGTTGCTGCCGGGTTGCCTTCGATTCCAATGCCTCTCCGCCCTTCCAAGCGGTGCGATGCGGGCGTTTACCCTCCGCGGCAAAAGCACTCAAACTCCGGCTTAACCCCACCCCACCCAACCCGGCCCCATCCCACGTAACGCACTCCCATCCCACCCAACCCGGCAAGGTTTACTGTTCGCCGCCCAACATGGCATCCACCATCCTGGATGCCACCGCCAAGGGCGGCACGTTGTAGGTCCCCGCTGCCAGCGCCGACTGAACGGCGGCTACCTTGCCGGTGCGCACATCGGAATCCGCGGCCGTCAGAGAGACCTCGCTCCCCGCGCTGCTCAAGGTTGCCCGATCGCTCGTCAGAGCGCTCCCGCTGGCTGCAGTACCGCTCCTGCCCTGCGGCGCAGCCGGGGCCGCCGGAGTCACTCCCAAAAGCGACTTCAATCCATCAAGACTGTTGCGAATGTCCATACGCATTGCTCCTTACTGAGCCTATCGGCAGGCCGGCTAATCACTGTAGTCATTTAGAAGCCTTGATAACGGTATTACCGTGCAGATTTCCGGTTACCGGAACTTTCCCATTCTGGTTACCTGCATGGGAGAGTTCCTTCACAATGCTGTCGGCAATTCCAAACCCTCCCCGTTCGCTTAGCGCCCGTCCCATAGCCTCCGATGCAAACTCCTTGAGGGCTCCTCCGGAGCCGGAGTCTTCATCCGCGTCCTCGTCCGCGCCCGTAAGCGAACCGCCGCGAGTCATCGGCTTCATCAACTCCTTCATCATCTGCGCCTCGAACTCGTGTGCCGCCCGCTCCAGTCTCGGCTGAGGGGTGACTGCGTCTGCTTTTCCGGCTGCCGCCGCTGTTGCCGCTACTGCTTGCATCCCTTTGTCTCCATCCAAGGAACTTCCCTTACAGAACTTCCAGGTCGGCCTCCAGCGCGCCGGCCTCCTTCATGGCCTGCAGGATCGAAATCACGTCGCGCGCGCCTGCTCCCGTCCGTTGCAATTCCTGGACCAGATCCTCTACCGTCGCTCCCTCTTTCAGATCGATCCGGTTCACCGGCTTGTCCTGGGCCTGCACCGTGGTTTGGTGCACCACCTCGGTGCTTCCCGAGGAAAAGGCGTTGGGCTGCGAAACCATGGTTTCGGAGATCACATTCACGCTCAGCCCCCCGTGCAGGATGGAAACCGGCTGCAGGCGAACCGTGCCCCCGATGACCACCGTCCCGGTGCGCTCGTTCACCACCACGCGGGCCCTCGGATAGACCTCCACTTCGACTGCCTCCACACGGTCCAGCAGCGCCGCAATATCCTCACCCGGCGCCGCTGCAATCTCCACCCGCCGGCTGTCGACGGCGTGCGCGCGGGCTGAGCCCAGGGCATGATCGATGGCCTCGGCCATTCGCTCGGCGGTGTGGAAATCGGCGTCGTTCAGCACCACGCTGACCGTGTGCATCTGCTCGAGGTCAAAGGGTACCGGCCGCTCCACGAGCGCACCGCCGGGAATGCGCGCCGTGGTCGGGTGGTTGAGCTGCTTGCTATTGCCTCCCCCCGTGGCCATGTAGCCGCCCAGCACCAGAGCCCCCTGGGCCTGGGCGTAGACCTGTCCATCCGGCCCGTAGAGGGGAGTCATCAACAGGATGCCCCCCTCAAGTGATCGCGCATCTCCGGCCGAGGAGACTGTGATATCCATCTTGTAGCCGGGCCGGCTGAAGGGCGGCAGCGTAGCCACCACAAAGACCGCGGCCATGTTCTTAACCTGCATGTTGCTGGCGCTGTTGGAGCCGGTTTGCGGTACTGTGATGCCCATCCGCTCCAGAGCCGAAATCAGGGTCTGGGCCGGAAAGACGGTCTGCGAACTGTCCCCGGTGCCGCGCAACCCCACCACCAGCCCGTAACCGACCAACTGGTTGTCCCGGATCCCCTCGATGGCGGCCACATCCTTGATCCGCGCCAGCTTCGGCGCGGACTCGGCAGGAGCCAGAGTT
>DASWZM010000302.1:0-2283 GCA_036404455.1 Occallatibacter sp.
CTTCCAGATACTCCATGACAAGAAAGGTACGCCCTTCATGCTCACCGATGTCGAAAATCGTGCAAATGTTGGGGTGATTCAGAGCAGAGGCGGCCCGCGCCTCGCGCTCGAAGCGGCTGAGCGCCTGGGGATCGCGAGCTACTTCATCAGGAAGGAATTTGAGAGCCACGGAGCGGTGCAGCCGGGTGTCGTCAGCTTTGTAGACGACACCCATCCCGCCGCCGCCCAACTTCCCGGCAATTCGGTATCGGGAAACGCTCTGGCCGTCGAGCAGGGACTTGTAGCTGTGAGTCTCAGAAGGCGGATCAGACTCCGCCATGTCACGCGCTGCCATTTCGATCGCGGGGCCTTCCAGGAAGCTGCGCGCTTGATCATGCGAGCTCAGCAGGGAGCGGATTTCCCGCTCCAGCGCCTGGTCGCCCGCGCACGCCTGGCGCAGAAAGGCCTCGCGCTCCGCGCGCGGCTTCTGCAAGGCGGCTTGAAGCAAGTCATCGATTTGTTTCCATCGCTCGGAATTCATCGGTGGTCCTGCTGGTGAGTTCGCGGTGCAGCCAGGCCTTGGCGGTATTCCAATCACGCATCACGGTGACCGGCGATACTTTGAGGACTTCAGCGGTCTCTTCCACACTGAGCCCGCCAAAGAAGCGCATCTCAACGACTTGCACTTTGCGTGCATCGAAGCGCCCCAGGGCGTTCATGGCGTCGTCGAGCGCCACTAGGTCTGTGGGCCGGCCCTGGCCCACTTCGGCTGCGTCTTCCAGAGAAACATGCTGTACGGCGCCGCCGCGCTTCAGGTTGCGGCGCCGCGCATGCTCCACCAGAATGCGCCGCATCAACTGGGCGGAAACCGCAAAGAAGTGCGCGCGATTCTGCCATTGCATGCGCTTGTAATCCACCAGGCGCACGTAGGCTTCATTCACCAAAGCCGTGGCTTGCAGGCTGTGGCCGGCGCGCTCGCCCCTCAGGTAACGGCGCGCCAGGCGGCGAAGTTCCTCATAAACAACCGGAGTCAGCCGCTCGAGCGCGCCATGATCCCCGTTGCCCCAAGCCCGAAGCAGCCCAGTCACGTCGCGGGAAGACGGGCTGGTAACGTCATTCTGCCTTGCTGCCATTTAGGGTAGCCTAATAGCCTTGATTATACCGGCAGTTCTTAGCGCAAACAAATAAATCTTGCGGGCGTGATAGTTCCGTCCCGCCGTTTGCGCCTACCTCAAATGAGAGGGCAGGCGGAAAACAAAAAGGAGGACATATGACAAGGAAAAGCGGGAATCACAGTGGGGTTTTAGGCAGGGGCCGGTGGGCGACTCGTGGCGCGCTGGCGTTGGGAGCGGTGTTTCTGTGGGCCGCCGTTGGGGCCCGAGCGCAGGGCACGCCAAGTTATGCCGTGCTTCACACGTTTACAGGGGCGGACGGGGAATATCCCGGGGCAGGCTTGGTTCGAGACTGGGAGGGCAATCTCTACAGCACCGCTTTCCTCGGTGGCGACCTCAACCAGTGTGGCGGATCCGGCTGCGGAGTGGTGTTCAAGCTCGACAGAAATAACAAGGAGACTGTCTTGTACAGCTTCGAAGGAGGAGTGGACGGAGCCGGTCCTGCCATGGGCTTGCTTCGAGATCGGGCGGGCAACCTCTACAGTACCACCCACACGGGTGGGGATGTAGGCGGCTGCACTGGGCCTGGATTTCCTTCTCTTGGCTGCGGGGTGGTGTTCAAGGTGGATCCGAGAGGCAAGGAGACCGTCCTCTACGCGTTCACTGGGGGCGCGGATGGAGGAGGTGCTTCCTCGGGCCTGGTCCAGGACCGGGCGGGTAACCTTTACGGCACAACGATCTTCGGCGGCGATTTGAGCGCATGCTCATTCGACGGGTTGCCCGGCTGCGGAGTGGTGTTCATGCTCGATCCCGCCGGCCACGAGACTCCCCTCCATCCCTTCACTGGGGGTGCCGACGGGTACGGTCCATACGGCGACTTGCTGCTTGACGAAGCAGGTCACCTTTACGGCACGGCATCGAATGGTGGCGACACCAGCGGGTTTTGCGGCGATGTGGTGCAAAACGCCGACAATGTCGTCGGCTGCGGTACGGTGTATAAGCTCGACAGGACCGGAGAATTCACCGTGCTTCATACCTTCGACGGAACTGACGGAGGTCCGTTTCCTGACTCATGGCTGGTCCAGGATAAAGAGGGCAACCTCTATGGCATGACGGGCAACGGAGGTAACTTGAGCGATTGCTCTGGCCCGCCGAACACGTACACGACCACCGGCAGCCCCCTCGGGTGCGG
>DASWZM010000303.1:0-3217 GCA_036404455.1 Occallatibacter sp.
CGCCAGCGCCCATGGACAAAGCCGGAATGCCCAGCGAGAGCGGGATATTGGCATCGGTCGAGCCAAGGCGGAGATCGGTGTGCAGGCCCAGATGGCGGTCCACGGCCTGCAGAGCGTCCAGCAGGGGGGAATCGCCGGGCAGGTGTGCAGCGGGGCGGTCGCCGATTTTGTGGATGGTAAACGAGAGAAGTCCCCGGCTGCGCGCCGCGCTTGTCTTCGCCAATGCATTCCAGTGCTCGACGGCGTCTTCGACGGCGCGATGCAACGCTGCGTCAAGGCGGCCGAGCTGTTCGGGCGAGGTGGAGCGGAAATCGATGGAGGCCTGGGCGCTCTCGGGGATCGAGTTCACGCTCGTTCCGCCATGGATCGTGCCCAGGTTGAGGGTGGTGCGGGGATCTTCAGGCAGGCGGGTTTCCGCCAGTGTGGCCAAGGCGGAAGCGAGCGCGTTAATCGGGTTCGGAATACCCGCATCGGTAAAGCTGTGCCCACCTGGGCCGTTTATGGTGACGCGGTAGCGGCGGCTGCCGAGGGCCTGGGTGACGGCGGAGTCCGCGCCCGCTCCATCGAGGACGATGTGGGCGGCGATGCGGCCGGCCAGCGCGCTTTGGTTGTAGAGGTAGCGCACGCCGCGCAGGTCGCCTTCGCCTTCCTCGCCCACATTTCCCAGAAAGAGGAGAGGTACGGGCAGCTCGACTCCGGCCTGGATCAGCGCGTAGGCGATGGCCAGCATTCCCACAACCCCAGCGCCGTTGTCGCAGGCGCCTGGAGCCTGGAGGCGGTCGCCATCTACGACGGGGTTCAGCGGCGTATCGGCTGGAAAGACGGTGTCGAGGTGCGCTGAGAGCGCGACCACCGGGCCGCTGCTCTCGGGGGGCAGTTTGGCTGCGGGCAGGAACCCAAAGGCGTTGCCAGCGGCGTCCGTATGCACCTGGCGGAGGCCAACCTCTTCAAAGCGAGCGGTGAGCCACTCCGACCGGGCCTGTTCGCCGAAGGGTGGTGCGGGAATGGCCACCAGGCGCGCTTGCCAGTCCATGATCCGTTTGGGATTTCCGTGCAGCCAGGCGAAGGCGGCGTGGACCGGGCGCAGCGCGGCCAGCGCCGTGACGCAAGAGAAGGCCGAACTGCGGGGAAGGAATGGCATCCGCGTTGTTTCAGGGTAGCAGGGGCGGTGTGTGCGAGAGGAGTATGCGGATAATGTTCGTGGTGAATCAGTCGCCAATGGGGAGATCTTCCTCTTGTCGATACTCCACCGAATGCAGAAAGAGTCCCCGTGCCGGAGCGGTGGGGCCGGCTGCGGAGCGGGAGCAAGCGGAGATGATTCCGGGGATCTCCTCGATGTTGAGATAGCCACGGCCCACATCGAGCATGGTTCCTACCAGGTTGCGGACCATATGGTGCAGAAAGCCGTTCCCGCGGACACGATAAACGAGAAGATCGCCAGCCTCGGTCTTCTTGTGCTCCCACGCTGAGGAAAAGATGGTTCTGACCGCTGGGACGGGCGCCGGCGCCGCCGTGGGCGGTTTTATCTCTTGGTCCGGTACCGTGTCGGGTTCACAGCTGCGGGTGGCCAGGTCGGGATCGGTGGCGGCAAAGCTCAGGAAGTTGTGTTCGCCCTCAAACAGGCGGCCCGACCTTTGCAGGGCTTCTACGTCCATTGGCCAGGGACAGGCGTGGACATAGCGGGCCAGGAAGGGCGGGCAGATCGGTTTACGGAAGACCCGGTACTCGTAGGTTTTGGCCACCGCCGAGTGCCTTGCATGGAATGTGCTTGGCACCCTCCTCACCTCCAGAATTCGCATGGATGAGGGCAATGTCCGGTTGAGGGCGCGAAGCAGGTTTTCCGGAGGAATGTTGGCTTGCAAGGCGAAGCTGGCCACCTGGCCCAGAGCGTGTACGCCGGCGTCGGTGCGTCCCGAGCCCTGGGGCAGGGGAGATTCGCCGGTAATACGGCCCAGGGCGGCCTGCAACTCGCCCTGGATGGTCGGTTCGCCGGGTTGCACCTGCCAACCCCGGAAGTCGGTGCCGTCGTAGGCCAGGGTGAGCTTCCAGGTTTGCAGGCCCGGAACGGGTTGGGCGAAGTCATTCACAGGTATCCGCTTAGGGGCCAATGATCGAACTGCCGGGTAGTGTCCAAGTTTGGTTTGGGACGCTTTTGGCGCTTGCCGTGTTGCTCGGTTCCTGATTATCCTTGGGAGCGCCGAACTGGGACCAATGGCTCATGGGATGGACCTTTGCCACATTATCACTATTCCAATTCAATGTTTTAGAAATCCTCATGTCCTATCTGGATTCCGTGCGTGTCCGTCGCCAAATGCATCCTCATAGTCGATCGAGCCGTGGCACTGGCCTTGCGCTCGAGACTGGCGCCTGAGAGTTAACGGCTGGAAGCTAGTGGCAGATCTCTGGCCATTGACCCCTGATCCCTGATTTATCGTTGTACCGAGCCCATGAAGCAGATCCTTACCCGCCTCGCTCTCACCATTCCGGTCGTCTGGCTGGTGGTTTCGCTGGTTTTTCTGCTCATTCACCTGGTCCCTGGCGACCCCATTCTCCAGATGTTGGGCGAGGGCGCAACTCCAACGGACATAAGCGCCTTGCGCCACCAGTACGGCCTCGACCAGCCTCTCTGGGCGCAGTACGTCCACTACTGGTCCAACGTCCTCCACGGCGACCTGGGCAGCTCCATCCGCCTCCACTCGACCGTCGCCAACCTCATCGCCGCCCGCTACCCATACACGCTTGCGCTCACGTTGACCGCATTGGCTTTAGCACTGATTCTGGCCCTTCCCGCCGGCATCCTCGCCGCCGTCCGCCGTGGCCGCTGGCTCGATCAACTGCTCTCCGTTGTCAGCCTCTTCGGCCTCTCCGTTCCCGGTCTCGTCCTCGGTCCTATCCTGATCGTGGTCTTCTCCATCGGCCTCGGCTGGCTCCCCGTCTCCGGCGCAAACGCCGGCGGAACGCACTCAATCGAGTGGCGTTATCTTGTCCTGCCGTCGGTAGCCATGGGCGCCTCGCTGGCCGCCATCCTCACCCGCATGGTCCGCACGGCAATGCTCGAAGAACTGGGCCAGGACTACATCCGCACCGCCCGCGCCAAGGGCCTCAGCGAGACCGCCGTCGTCTGCCGCCACGCCCTGCCCAACGCCCTTGTTCCCATCGTCACCGTGGTCGGATTGCAGTTCGGCGCGCTGCTGGCCGGGGCGATTGTGACCGAAAC